>NZ_JBQRUW010000035.1:0-101252 GCF_052663305.1 Streptomyces cyslabdanicus | reverse complement strand
CCTCTCCTTTTCCCACCCCCCCCTTCCCCCTCTGTGTGTTTTTTTTTCGCGCCCCCCGCCGCCCATCCACGGATAGTCTTGACATGTGACCGACGCCCAAGAGACCGCAGCAGACAGCTCACTGCGAACCACCGGAGGCGCCCCTCCGGACGACGGCGGATCTTCCGGCACCGGGGCGCCGATCCCCCTGCTCGAACCCCGAGAGGGCATCCCGCCCGTGATCACCGACGCGCACGCGCTCGCCGAGGTGACCGCCGCGTTCGCGGCCGGCTCCGGCCCCGTCGCCGTCGACGCCGAACGGGCCTCCGGCTACCGCTACGGCCAGCGCGCCTACCTGGTGCAGCTGCGCCGCCAGGGCGCCGGCACCGCGCTGATCGACCCCGTCGCCTGCCCCGACCTGTCCGGGCTCGGTGGGGCGCTGTCAGGCGTCGAGTGGGTGCTGCACGCCGCCACCCAGGACCTGCCGTGCCTGCGCGAGATAGGCATGCTGCCCACCGGTCTGTTCGACACCGAACTGGCCGGCCGGCTCGCCGGGTTCCCGCGGGTCGGGCTCGGCGCGATGGTCGAGGGCGTACTGGGCTTCGTCCTGGAGAAGGGCCACTCCGCCGTCGACTGGTCGAGCCGGCCGCTGCCCGAGCCGTGGCTGCGGTACGCGGCGCTCGACGTGGAGCTGCTCGTCGATCTGCGCGACGCCCTGGAGAAGGAGCTGGACCGGCAGGGCAAGCTGGAGTGGGCCCTCCAGGAGTTCGACGCCATCGCCTCGGCGCCGCCGGCCGAACCGCGCAAGGATCCCTGGCGGCGCACCTCCGGCATGCACAAGGTGCGACGCAGGCGGCAGCTCGCCGTCGTGCGGGAGCTGTGGCAGACCCGGGACCGGATCGCCCAGCGGCGGGACGTCTCGCCGGGCAAGGTGCTCTCGGACGCGGCCATCGTGGAGGCCGCGCTCGCCCTGCCGGCCAACGTGCACGCGCTCGCCGCGCTGAACGGCTTCGGGCATCGCACCGGCCGGCGGCAGCTGGAGCAGTGGCAGGGCGCGGTGGAGCGGGCGAGGTCCCTGCCCGAGTCGGCGCTGCCGCAGCAGGGGCAGCAGGTGACCGGGCCTCCGCCGCCGCGGGCGTGGGCCGACAAGGACCCGGTGGCGGCGGCACGGCTCGCCGCGGCCAAGGCCGGGGTGTCGGAGCTGGCCGAGCGGCTGAACATGCCACAGGAGAACCTCGTCGCGCCGGACACCGTGCGGCGCCTGTGCTGGGAGCCGCCGAAGGGCGCCGACGCCGACTCGGTCGGTGCCGCCCTCGCCGGGTACGGTGCGCGGCCGTGGCAGGTGGAGCAGGTCACCCCGGTGCTGGTGAAGGCGCTGTCGGCGCGGAGCGCGTAGGCGCGCCGCCGAGGAACAGGAAGACGGTTCGGGGCCGGCAGGATCGCGAGGACCGCTCCTGCCGAGAGCGTCTCCCGGTGGGCCCCGAAGGGTCCGCGGAAGCGGAACGGGGGCGTCGAGTTCACGCCAAGCTCTTCGGAGGGCACGCGGAGGCATGCGGAGGTAGGGACGCAGAAGTCGTCGCGGACGGTGACCCCCTCCACGAGCACGGCCGTCGCCATCTCGGGTTTCAGCCGGTTGGCTGGTTCGGCCCGCTGACAGCGCTTCCTCAACCGGTAAAGTCCCCATCTCGTCAACGCTGCGACAGCACAGGCCAGTTGGGTTGGACCGGTTGAGGGAGAGCGCATGCTTCGGACCACACCGTTCACCGAGGGATGGACCCTGCGACACCCCGACGACACGGATACCGCACTGCCGGCGGCCGTGCCGGGCTGCGTGCACACGGATCTGCTGGCCGCGGGGCTGATCCAGGACCCCTTCCTCGGCCGGAACGAGGCGGACGTGGCCTGGGTGGGCCACCGGGAGTGGACGTACGAGAGGCGGCTGGACACCGCCTCGGAGCACGAGCGGACCGAGCTGGTCTTCGACGGGCTCGACACCGCCGCCGAGATCACCCTGGACGGCCGCGCGCTGGGCCGGGTGCGCAACATGCACCGCTCGTACCGCTTCGACGTGACGGGACGTCAGGGGCGCTTGGCGGTGCGCTTCGACTCCGCGTACACCGAGGCGGAGGCCGTGCGCGCACAGGTGGGTGACCGGCCCGCCGCCTACACCGAACCGTACGCCCACATCCGCAAGATGGCCTGCTCGTTCGGCTGGGACTGGGGGCCGACCCTGGTCACGGCGGGCATCTGGCGCCCGGTGCGGCTGGAGTCGTGGTCCACGGCCCGGTTCGACCGGGTGCGCCCCGTCGTCACCGTGGAGGAGGGCACGGGTGTGGTCGAGGTGCGCGTCGACGTGGAGCGCACCCGCGCCGAGGCCGAACTCGCCGTCGAGGCCCGGGTGGGAGGGGTGCGGGCGCGGGCGGCGGTCGACGGCCCGTCCGGGGTCGTGCGGCTCCAGGTGCCGGACGCCGACCTGTGGTGGCCCCGGGGGTACGGCGGACAGCCGCTGTACGAGCTGGAGCTGACGTTGCTGCACGGCGCGGACGTGCTGGACGTCCGGCGCCACAGGATCGGCTTCAGGACCGTGGAGCTGGACACCTCCGCCGACGCGCACGGCAGCGGCTTCACCCTCGTGGTCAACGGGGAGCGGCTCTTCGCACGGGGCGTCAACTGGATCCCGGACGACGTGTTCCCCTCCCGGGTCACCCGTGAGCGCTACCGGGAGCGGCTCGGCCAGGCGGCCGCGGCGGGGGTGGACCTCGTCCGGGTGTGGGGCGGCGGAATCTACGAGAGCGGGGACTTCTACGACGCCTGCGACGAACTCGGCCTGCTGGTCTGGCAGGACTTCCCGTTCGCCTGCGCCGCCTACCCCGAGGAACAGCCGCTGCGCGGCGAGGTGGAGGCCGAGGCCCGCGAGAACGTCGTACGCCTGATGCCGCATCCCTCGCTCGCGCTGTGGAACGGCAACAACGAGAACCTGTGGGGCTTCAGGGACTGGGGCTGGGAGCCGGAGCTGGCCGGCGACTCGTGGGGCGAGGGGTACTACCTCGGGCTGCTGCCCCGGGTGGTGGCCGAACTCGACCCGACCCGGCCGTACACGGCGGGCAGCCCCTGGTCCGGGTCCTGGGCGCACCACCCCAACGACCCGGCGCACGGCACGCACCACTCGTGGGAGGTGTGGAACCGGCGCGACTGGGCGGACTACCGGGGCAGCGTGCCGCGTTTCGTGGCCGAGTTCGGCTGGCAGGCGCCGCCCGCGTACGCGACCCTGCGGCGCGCCCTGCCCGGCGAGGAGCTCGCCCCGGACTCCCCCGGCATGCTGCACCACCAGAAGGCCGACGACGGCAACGGCAAGCTGGAGCGCGGCCTGGCCCGGCACTTCGTGCCGCCCGAGGGGGACTTCGACCGCTGGCACTATCTCACCCAGCTCAACCAGGTCCGTGCGGTGGCCGCCGGCATCGAGCACTGGCGCTCGCACTGGCCGGTGTGCGCGGGCACGGTCGTGTGGCAGCTCAACGACTGCTGGCCGGTGACGTCCTGGGCGGCGATCGACGGCGACGGGCGGGAGAAGCCGCTCTACCACGAGCTGAAACGGCTCTACGCGGACCGGCTGCTGACGCTCAGGGAGCAGGACGGCGGCCTTGTGCTGGCCGCGGTCAACCAGTCGGCCGCGCCGTGGGCCGGTGAACTCACCCTGCGCCGGATGTCCGTCGCGGGCGAGGTGGTCGCCTCCACGCGCACGGCCCTGCACGCCGCGGCACGCGCGGTCGCGAACGTCTCCGTCCCGCCCGAACTGGTGCCGGCCGGCCCGAAGGAGTTCCTGGTCGCGGAGGCGGACACGCTGCGCGCCCTGTACTTCCCGGTGCCGGACCGCGACGTCCCCTGGCCGCCGCCGGAGTTCGACGTGTCCGTCGCTCCGGGCGCGGTCACCGTGACCGCCCGCACCCTGGTGCGGGACCTGCTGCTCCAGGCCGACCGTCTCGACCCGGCCGCGCGGGCCGACCAGGGACTGGTCACCCTGCTCCCCGGGGAACGGGTGACCATCGGGGTCGACGGCTGGAAGAGCCCCGGCGGCCAGGAGGCGGCCGACGCCGTCCGGTCGGCCCTGTTCTGCGTGGAGCCCGCCCGATGACGGCACCCCGGGTCACCATCAAGGACGTCGCCGCCCGCGCCGGGGTGTCCAAGGGGGCGGTGTCGCTGGCCTTCAACCGCAAGCCGGGCCTGTCGGAGGCGACCCGCGACCGCATCTTCCGGGCCGCGCGCGAACTGGGCTGGGCGCCGAACCCGGCCGCCCGGTCGCTGGCCGGCTCACGCGTGGACGTGGTCGGGCTCGCCATCTGCCGGCCGGCCCGGCTGCTCGGGCTCGAACCCTTCTACATGGAGTTCATATCGGGGGTGGAGAGCGTCCTGGCCGAGCACTCCTGCTCGCTGCTGCTGCGGCTGGTACGCGAGCCGCGGGAGGAGGCGGGCCTGCTGGAGACGTGGTGGAAGGCGCGGCAGGTCGCGGGCTCGATCCTGGTCGACTTCCGCACCGACGATCCCCGCCCGGCCGTGGCGCGGCGGATCGGGCTGCCCGTGGTCGCCGTGGGAGACCCGTCGCTGACCGGCGGGCTCACCTCCGTGTGGACCGACGACACCGCCGCGGTCACCGAGGCCGTGCGCTATCTGGCGGCGCTCGGGCACCGGCGGATCGCCCGGGTCGGCGGCGCGGCGGCCCTCGGCCACACAGCGATCCGCGCGGCCGCCTTCGACGCGGCGGCACGGAGCCTTCAGCTGGCCGGTGCGTGGCAGGTGGCGACCGACTTCTCCGGCGAGACGGGGGCGCGGGCCACGCGGTCGCTGCTGTCCGCGGCCCCGTCGGAGCGGCCCACGGCGATCGTCTACGACAACGACATCATGGCGGTGGCCGGGCTGTCGGTGGCGACGGAGATGGGCCTGCGCGTCCCGGCCGACGTGTCCCTGCTGGCCTGGGACGACTCCCAGCTGTGCCGGCTGACCCACCCGACGCTGTCCGCGATGAGCCACGACGTGCACGGCTTCGGCGCGGACGTGGCCCGCACCCTGTTCGGCGTCCTGCTCGAAGAGGATCCGGGACCGCATCCGGTGCCGACTCCGGTGCTGGCCCCGCGGGGTTCGACGGCACCACCGTGGTGCCGCCGGCGGTGTGACGTTCGCCGCTGTGGGCGTGGGGACTGGGCAGTCACATTACTCATGAGTAGCATGGTGCTGAGCGCGCGCTCAGCGCTGCGCGGCAGTGCCGTCCCGCACCCTGGAGGAGAGCCATCGTGCCTCGTACCGTCAAGGACGTCGTCTTCGTCGACGGCGTCCGCACCCCGTTCGGCAAGGCGGGCCCGAAGGGCATCTACCACGAGACCCGCGCCGACGACCTCGTCGTCAAGGCGATCCGGGAGCTGCTGCGCCGCAACCCCGGCCTCGACCCGAAGAAGGTCGACGAGGTCGCCGTCGCCGCGACCACACAGATCGGCGACCAGGGCCTGACCATCGGCCGCACCGCCGGCATCCTCGCCGGCCTGCCCACGTCGGTCCCCGGCTACTCCGTCGACCGGATGTGCGCGGGCGCGCTGACCGCCGTGACCACCGTCGCCGGCGCCGTCGCGTTCGGCGCGTACGACGTCGCCATCGCGGGCGGTGTCGAGCACATGGGCCGCCACCCGATGGGCGAGGGCGTGGACCCCAACCCGCGGTTCGTGAGCGAGAAGCTGGTCGACGAGTCCGCCCTGTTCATGGGCATGACCGCGGAGAACCTGCACGACCGCTTCCCGCACCTCACCAAGCTGCGCGCCGACGAGTACGCGGTGCGCTCGCAGGAGAAGGCCGCCAAGGCCTACGCCAACGGCAGCATCCAGGCCGACCTGGTGCCGATCTCCGTGCGCCGTACGACCCCCGAGGCCGGCGAGACCGGCTGGGGCCTGGTCACGGCGGACGAGCCGATGCGTCCGGGCACCACCCTGGAGAACCTGGCGACCCTCAAGACGCCGTTCCGCGTGCACGGCCGGGTCACCGCGGGCAACGCGGCCGGTCTGAACGACGGCGCGACCGCCTCGATCATCGCGAGCGAGGACTTCGCCCGCGAGCACGGCCTGCCGGTCAAGATGCGCCTGGTCTCCTACGCCTTCGCGGGCGTGGAGCCGGAGGTCATGGGCTACGGCCCGATCCCCGCCACCGAGAAGGCCCTGGCCAAGGCGGGCCTGTCGATCTCCGACATCGGCCTGTTCGAGATCAACGAGGCCTTCGCCGTGCAGGTCCTGGCCTTCCTCGACCACTACGGCATCGCGGACGACGACCCGCGCGTCAACCAGTACGGCGGCGCGATCGCCTTCGGCCACCCGCTCGCCTCCTCCGGCGTCCGCCTGATGACGCAACTGGCCCGCCAGTTCGAGGAGCAGCCGCAGGTCCGTTACGGTCTGACCACCATGTGCGTCGGCTTCGGCATGGGCGCGACGGTCATCTGGGAGAACCCGCACTTCGAGAGCGCTGCCGGAGGCGACAAGTGAGCACCACCGCTGAGCTGTTGAAGGGCGCGGCCGACCTGTTCCCGGGCGAGGTCGTCACGCAGGCGCACGTACGCCACTTCGACCTGCCCCGAGGAGCGGGCCGCTTCGCCCTCATCACCCTGGACAACGGCCTGGACCACACCAAGCCGACCACCTTCGGCCCGGCCTCGCTGGCCAACCTGGACGCGGCGATCGACCAGGTGGAGAAGGAGGCCGCGGACGGCGACATCGTCGGTGTCGGCATCACCGGCAAGCCGTTCATCTTCGCGGTCGGCGCCGACCTCAAGGGCGTCGAACTGCTCAAGGAGCGCGAGCACGCGCTGGCCATCGGCAGGGGCGGCCACGAGGTCTTCAAGCGGCTGTCGCAGCTGGCCGTGCCCACCTTCGCGTACTACAACGGCGCGGCGATGGGCGGCGGCGTCGAGGTCGGCCTGCACTGCACCTACCGCACGGTCTCCGCGGCCCTCCCGGCGTTCTCGCTCCCCGAGGTGTTCCTGGGTCTGGTCCCGGGCTGGGGCGGCTGCACGCTGCTGCCGAACCTGATCGGCGCCGACCGGGCCGTCACGGTCGTCATCGAGAACAGCCTCAACCAGAACAAGCAGCTCAAGGGCAAGCAGGTCCACGAACTCGGCATCGCCGACGCCCTGTTCGAGGGCGCCGACTTCCTGGAGCAGTCGCTGGCCTGGACGACGGCGGTCCTCAAGGGCGAGATCGAGGTCGAGCGCCCGGAGATCGACCGGGGCGAGGCCTGGGACCAGGCCGTCGCGCGCGGCCGGTTCATCGCCGACTCCAAGGTGCACGGCGCGGCCCCGGCCGCCTACCGCGCCCTGGACATCATCGCCGACGCGAAGAGCGGCGACCTCCAGCAGGGCTTCGACGCCGAGGACCAGGCCCTCGCCGACCTGATCATGGGCGGTGAACTGCGTTCCGGCATCTACGCGTTCAACCTGGTGCAGAAGCGCGGCAAGCGCCCGGCCGGCGCCCCGGACAAGAACCTGGCGCGCCCGGTGACCAAGGTGGGCGTGGTCGGAGCCGGCCTGATGGCCTCCCAGCTGGCCCTGCTCTTCCTGCGCCGCCTGGAGGTGCCGGTCGTCCTGACCGACGTCGACCAGGAGCGCGTCGACAAGGGCGTGGGCTACGTCCACGCCGAGATCGACAAGCTGCTCGGCAAGGGCCGGATCAACCAGGACAAGGCCAACCGCCTCAAGGCTCTGGTGACCGGTGTCCTGGACAAGGCGGAGGGCTTCGCGGACGCGGACTTCGTCATCGAGGCCGTGTTCGAGGAGATGAGCGTCAAGCAGAAGGTGTTCGCCGAGGTCGAGGCGGTCGCCCCGGCGCACGCGATCCTCGCCACCAACACCTCCTCCCTGTCGGTGACGGAGATGGGGTCGAAGCTGAAGCACCCCGAGCGGGTCGTCGGCTTCCACTTCTTCAACCCGGTCGCGATCCTGCCGCTGCTGGAGATCGTCCGCGGCGAGCGGACGGACGACGCCTCGCTGGCGACCGCGTTCGCCGTGGCCAGGAAGCTGAAGAAGACCGCGGTCCTGGTCAAGGACGCCCCGGCGTTCGTGGTCAACCGCATCCTGACCCGCTTCATGGGCGAGATCCAGAACGTCATCGACGAGGGCACCCCGGTCGAGGTGGCGGAGCGGGCGGTGGAGCCGCTCGGCCTGCCCATGTCCCCGCTGGTCCTGCTCGAACTGGTCGGCCCGGCGATCGGCCTGCACGTCTCGGAGACCCTCAACCAGTCCTTCCCGGACCGCTTCACGGTCTCCGCGAACCTCAAGGCGGTCGTCGAGGCCGGCAAGCGCGGCTTCTACGTCCACGACAGCGGCAGGCCCGAGCTGGACCCGGAGGTCGCCGCCCTCCTCAAGCAGGGCGACACGGTCCTGACGGAGGAGCAGGTGCGGGCGCGGGTGCTCGACGCGGTCGCGCAGGAGATCGGCCTGATGCTGACCGAGGGTGTCGTCGCCGAGGCGCAGGACATCGACCTCTGCCTGATCACCGGCGCCGGCTGGCCCTTCCACCTGGGCGGCATCACGCCGTACCTGGACCGCGAGGGCGTCTCGGAACGCGTGAACGGCAGGCGGTTCCTGGAGCCGGGTGTGGCGAGCGTTCCGGCGTAACGCCTCCCGGCCCTCGGCGGCCCCGCGCTGCCGTCCGCCCCTGTCGCTCCTCGCAGCGGCGGGGGCGGACGCGTACCGCCTGGTCCTCCAGCCGTAGATCCTGACTTCGCCGGCAGGGTGGGTCGGCAAGCGCGTCACCCCCCGCTCGCCCGGCGCTCGCCCTGGTGGCAGACTTTCGATCCGCCGCACTGGCGCGAGGGCGTCGGGGGACAAGGGGGTGTGGCTTGTGCACGGGCGAAAGCATGACCTGGTGTGGGGGACGGTTCGGGTCGTGGTGGCCGTCGTGCTGCTCGGGTCGGCCTGGCAGATGGCACAGATCGCGGAGCGCAAAGGCGCGGACGACCGCGCCTTCCGACGCCTGGAGATACACGATGCCGAAGGGCGGGACACGGGCCGTCTGAAGGTGTGCGGGAACGGGTACCAGGAGCCCTTCTGCCTGCGGGCGGAGCACGTCACGGTGAACGACGTGATGCTGAAGCTGAACAAGAAGACCGGGGCCCGCTACCAGTTCGAGTTCGGCCGGTCCGGCGGGCGCACGCTGGATGTGTCGCTGGACGTCAGGAGCGACGACCAGGACTTCGTCGAGGCCGCCGGTGGGCGTGGAAAGGCGACCCTGTACTGGTGGCGTGACTCGTTGCGGCTCCTGAAGGTGTCGACCGGCGGTCAGGAGCGGACGCTCCGCGCGGCGCACTACCCGGGTTGGGCGTTCACGCCGCCCGCCGCGTTCGGCGCGGTCCTCGCCGGGCTGGGCTTGGCGGCCTTGTGGGCGGGGCTGTGGCGGATCGTGCGCGGGGGCGCGTCCCGGTTGAACCGGCCGTGGCAGACGACGGCGCCGGGGGTGACCTTCACCCTGGCAGGGCTGGGTGGGGCCCTGGGCGCGCTGTTCGCGACGAACTCGCATTCCGTCCGCACGGTGGCGTGGACCGCGGGTGTCGTGGGGGCAGTGAGCGCGGTGGGCGCGGCCCTCTGGGCCTACCGGTGGGCGCGGCGCAGCTTGCCGGAGGTGGAGCGGATGGAGCCGGTCGTACCGGTGGACGAGCACCGCTTCCCGGGGGTCGTGTGGGGACCGGGTCCGTGGAGGGGGCTGACGATCGGGTGGCTCCGGGCGGGCCCGCAGGGACTCGCCGCCGTGCCGCCCGGACCGGCCACGGGTACCGGCACCTTCGGAGTCCAGCCGTTCCCCGGGCGGTTGCGGCTGATCCGGGTGCGGACACCGTACCGGGACGACCCGCTGCGGGTGCGGTTCAACGGCTCCCCGCGCAAGTCCGACGGGGTGGATCGGGGTCCGTTCCCGGTCGTTGCCGAGTGCGAGGCCGTGGGCGGGCCGGTGCCCGGGGCGCGTGTGCTGATCGGCACGGACAAGGACGACATGCCCTACGTGCTCGGCGTGCTGTCCGCTGCCGCGTCGTCGTTCCCACCTGGCCACGACGACCGGGACAGCCACGACGTCCAGGGCCCGTCGCACGACGGCAGCACGGCGAGCCACTGATTCGGAAAGTCCACAGCACCAGGACCTGTTGCGAGAGTCCCTAGCGACTCCCCGCGCGGTACGGGGCCGTCGCCACCCCGGCGGGGGCAGGCATGACGCTGAAGAGGACCCGGGTCCCCGACGACTCCCCGCCCAAGGCGTCCACCGTGAAGACGTCGACGACGTGCAGGCCCTCGCTCCAGGGCCGGCCGGAGTCCCACGACCAGGTGCCGTCCGGGGCGACGGAGGCACGTCCCAACGGCACGCCCCTCTCCCGGAAGCCGACCTCGGTGGCGTCCGGGGCGGATCCGGCGAACACCACCCGAGAGTCCGTCACCTGCTCGTGCGCCAGGGGCTCCGACACCACCGGCGCCGGCGGGCCGTCCGCCGCGGCCGGCGGCACGGGACCCCGGCTCGCAGGCCGTGCCGCGGGGCCCGCCGGGACGGCCGCGGCCGCGCCGTCCACTGCGGTGAAGTCCACCTCGACGCGCGCCGTCTGGAAGCCGGCCGGGGCGACCGCGTAGAGCCTCACCGAGTGCCGGCCCAGGCTCCAGGCCCTGCCCGGTTTCCAGGACCAGTCGCCGTCGGCGGCGACATCCGCCTGCCCCAGGTACTTGCCGTGCTCCCAGAAGACCACCCGGACGGCGCCCGGGGCATGGCCGGTGAACCGTACGACGTCCCGGCGGACCTCCTCCCGCGAGGCCGGAGCCGTCACCACCGGCGGCGGGAACTCGTCCCCGCGCACCACGGAGGTGGCGGCGAGGTAGGACGCGATGGCCGACCGGTCGCGGTCGGGCTCCTCGGCGCCGTTGCGGACGTGGCCGAGGCGCGGTGGGAGGCCGTCCACGAGCAGGTTCAGGATGCCCATCAGGGCGGGTACGTTGCGCCGGGTCACCTGGGTGTGGTCGGTGATGAACGGCGACTCGCTGTGGATGAAGTTGAAGTTCTCGTACCGCTGGAACAGGCCCAGAAAGGGCTCCACCTGCTCCCTGTACTGCTCGTCCTGCGGGGAGGAGAGCAGGTAGATGTTGGCGGTCCGGCTGGTCTCGGAGCGGACCAGTTCGGGCAGGATCGCGTCCACGGCGCGCACGTTCTCCTCCGGCACCCCCGCCCCCAGCATGAAGGCGGCCACCCTGGGGTGCGTCTTGCGCACATACGTCCCGATCAGGAACTGCGGCACGATGGAAACGATGTTCCGGAAGCCGTGGCGCAGCCCGAAGTAGAGTGCCGCGCTGCCGCCCTTGGAGCCGCCCCACAGGGTGACGTCGTCCGGAGTGAGGGACAGGGACCTCATGACGTTGAGGATCAGCGCGGCGACGGACTCCGCCAGCGTGAAGTCCATCTCCTTGCACAGGTAGTAGCTGTTCATCCCGTCGAAGCGGTCACGGATCCAGAGAATGTTGGCGCGCACGTTGTCGAAGACGCCGTTCGACCAGCCGTAGTCCTCGGGCGCCGAGAAGTTGGCGAAGACGACGACCAGGTGCCGGTTGCCGCTCTTGGCGTGCGTGAACCGGTACTCGACCGGGAACGTCCCCGAGGCTTCGATGCCGACGAGCAGGTGCCGGCTGGGTGCGGGCGCTTTGGACATGTACGTGGTTCCAGTCTCTGAAGTGCTGCGAACTCGGCTGGGCTCAGTGCCCGGTGGATGCCGCGCCCGTGGGGACGTTCACGGCGAGCGCCTCCGGCCGCACTGCCGCGTTCCCGGACACGGTGAAGCGGACATCGGTACGCCCGGACTGACGGCCGTCCGCGTCCACGGCGAAGAGCCTGACCAGGTGCGGGCCGGTGCTCCACGGCGTGTCGCGGTGCCAGGCCCAGCCACCGTCGGCGGCGACCGGAGCGGACGCCAGGTAGGTGCCGTTCTCCCAGATGCTGACGCGCACGCCGCCGGGCGCGCGCCCCGCGAAGTGGACACCGGTGGGCGGCAGTTCCCCGTCCGCCGCGGGCACGGTCACGACGGGCGGGGCGAACTGGTCCCGCACCACCGACGTCGACTTCAGGAAGGCGTCGATCCGCGCCCTGTCGGCGTCGGGCTCCTCGTACCCGTGGCCGGTCAGGCCGATCCGGGGGGCGATCCCCTCGACGAGCAGATAGGCGATCCCGAGGAGAAGCGGCGCGTTGCGCTGGGTCACCTTCCCGTGGTCGCTGATGAACGGCGACTCGCTGAGGATGAAGTTGAAGTTGGGGTAGCGCCGCAGCAGTCCGAGGAACGGCTCCACCTGGTCGGCGTACTGCTCGTCCTGCGGCGAGGAGACCAGGTAGATGTGCGCGTCCCGGTTCGCACCCGACTCCAGCAGGCCGGGCAGGACCGAGTCGAGGAGAGCGACATTGTCCTCCGGCATCGACTCCCCCAGCATGTGCCGGCCGGTGTGCGGATACACGTCGCGTACGAAGGTGCCGATCCGCAACTGCGGAACACTGGCGACGATGTTGCGGAATCCGTACCTCAGGCCGAAGTGCAGCGCCGCGCTCCCGCCCTTCGAGCTCCCCCAGAGCGTGACGTCGCCGGGTGTGAGCCCCAGGGACGTCATCACCTTCGAGATGAGCCCGATCACGGACCGCTCGACGGCGAAGTCCATGTCCTTGCACAGGTAGTACGTGTTGCCGCCGTCGAACCGGTCGCGGATCCACAGGACGTTGGACCGGAGGTTGTCGAGGATGCCCGTCGCCCAGCCGTAGTCGTCCGGGGCGAAGAGGTTGGCGAAGACGACCATCAGGTGCCGGTTGCCGCTCCTCGCATGGGAGAACCGGTACTCGACGGGACAGCCGCCGGAGACGTATGTCCCCTGCGTCACCTGGCGGCCCTTCGCGGGTGCTTGAGACATGGTGGGTTCCACTCGTTGGCGTGTGACGGATCGACCGGTCATGATGTCCCGATGCCCTGGACCGTCCCCCGACCCGTTCCCCGCCGTCGCGGACGTCCCGGGCTCAGGGTGTTTGCCGCCGCGGCGGCGCTGCTGGGCCTCGCCGCCGCACTGACCGCGGGACGGGCGTCCGGTCCTGCCCGGTCCTCCGCGGCCGAGCGGACGCTCACCGTGGCGACCTGGAACATGTGCGGGGTGGAGCAGTGGAACTGCCGGGGCACCGGAAGCCGCGCCGTGAAGCGGGGCGAGCTGGAAGGGCTCGTCAACCGGTCCGGGGCCCGGGTGGTCCTGCTTCAGGAGGCCTGTGCCGGTGACCTGGAGACAGTACGCGCGGCCCTCGGCCGGACCTGGCACACGGAGTTCCGGCCCTACACCTGGCGCGACGCCTCGGGTCGCACCAGCGGCGTCCGCTGCGCCGAACCCGGGCAGGGCGCCGCCGGTTTCGCGCTGCTCTCGTCGTACCGGCTGTCCGCTGTCGCCACGGTGACCGCCCAGCAGCCCACCGCGGGACTGCGGCGGGGCATCCTGTGTGCCACGATCGCGTCGCGTGGCCTGCGGGTGTGCACCGCCCACCTCAGCCCGCGCGGAAGCGACCGGGCTCATCCGGACTGGGAGCTGCGCGACGACCAGCTCAGGGCGCTGGCGGCCGCGGTACCCGCGCGGCGCACCGTCTACGGCGGTGATCTGAACGTGGATCCGCCGGGACCGCGCAATCCCTCCTCGTGGGTCTGGTCGGGCGGCCCCTACCGCACGCACCGGGAGTGCGACCAGGCGTCCGCGTCGTCCCGTTCCGGCCGTGCCACGCATCTTTCCGGGCACAAGCTGGACTACCTGTTCACCGGGCTTCCCCGCGTCCGGTGCACCGTGCGCGACACCGGCGCCTCCGACCACTTCGCCCTGCTGCTCCAGGTGCGGACCGGATGAGGAAGCGCCGGCGGAACCCCCGTCCGGGCGTGCGGAGGTACCCGACGCGGTGACCGCCTCCGGCTGCTCCACGGGCGCGGTCATGGCCGTCGACGGCTGTTCGGGGTGACCGGCCGTCCGGACGAACGTCCGGGGGCCCGGCCGCTCTTCGTCGGCGTCACACGATCACGCCCTCGTGGGTACGGTCGCCGTCCGGATCCGGCCGGATCGCCCGCTCCAGCGGCCGCCGGAGCCGTGTCGGCCTCATCGGCACCGCCTGGGCGTACCGGTCCTGGGCGTCCTCGTACAGCGGGGTGAGCGCGCGGCCCGCGTGCCGGGTGCCGACCGTGCCGACCGCCGGAGCGTGCGCGTCCTCGGGCGCGAGGTCGCCGCCCGCGACCAGCATGCGGTCGGCGAGCCGTGCGGCGGCATGCCCGTCGTCCAGGTCGCAGAACTCGCGCTGGAACCGGCGGTAGCGCTCGGCGTACGCGTCCTGGATGCGGTCGATGTCCCGGATGGCGGTCACCAGGTCCTTCGAGCTGGACACCAGGGGGCCGGGCGCGCTGCGCTCGAAGTCGAAGTAGAAGCCGCGCAGGGTGTCGCGGTAGTGGTCGAGGTCGTAGGTGAAGAAGAGGATCGGGCGGCCGGTGTTGACGTGGTCGAACATCAGGGACGAGTAGTCCGTGATCATCACGTCGGTGATGAGGGAGAGGTCCGCCATGTCCGGGTAGTCGGAGACGTCGAAGACGAAGCCGTCCCCGGCCCCCGGCACCGGGTCCACCACGTTGGGGTGGCGCCGGACCAGGAGCACGTGGTCGTCGCCCAGCCGGGCGCGGGCGTCGGCGAGGTCGACGCGGAAGTCGAGCTTGTACTTGCCCGGGGCGTAGAACTGGTCGTCGCGCCAGGTGGGGGCGTACAGGACGACGCGCTTGCCCCTGGGCAGCCCGATGCGCCGGCGGATCCACTGCTCGCGCTGCTCCGTGCCGGGGCGGCGCAGGATGTCGTTGCGCGGATAGCCGCACTCGACCATCTCGCCGGGGAAGCCGAAGGCGCGCTTGAGGATCGGGGTGGAGAAGCTGTTGGGCGAGACCAGCATGTCCCAGTTGCGCACCTCCTTCTCGACCCGTTCCAGGTAGCGCTGGTCGGCGAAGTGGATGGCCTCGATGTCGTGGCCGATCTTCTTCAGCGGTGTGCCGTGCCAGGTCTGCACGACCACCTGGCCCTCGCGCTTGACGAACCAGTCGGGGAGGTGGTTGTTGGCGACCACGTACCGGCTGGTGGCCAGGGCCTCGTACCACTCGGGGGACCACATGCGGACGGCCTTCACGCTCGACGGGAGCGGAACCTGGTCGTCCCGTACGACCCACAGGTGGTCGAGGCGGACGCCGCGCCGGATCAGTTCCTCGTGCAGGGCCCGGGGGCTGTCGGAGTACTGGGTGCCCTTGAAGGTGTCGAAGAGCACCGCGGGGCGCACCGGTGTGCGACGGGCCGCCGGATAGGCCTTGGTGCGCAGCAGCTTCTGGCGGTACGGGCCGCGGGCGTCGTCGGGCATGGCGGAGTGGACGAGCAGGCTCAGGCGGTCGTAGGCCTCCGCCTGGAGCTCGTAGCGGCGCTCGTTCGCCTCGTAGTCCTGCGGGAACGCGGCCACGAGATCCTGCTCGATCTTCATCATCAGGTCGTCGAGCCGGTCCTCGCGGGCCACCGCGGACAGGTCCTGGCGGCGCAGGAAGAAGTCCCAGCGGCCGGCCGCGAGCGGGATGTCGCCGGCCAGGGTCCGCATCGCGGCGGGGGTCAGCACGCAGCGGAAGTCGCCGCCGTCCCAGACGAGGGGGACCTCGCGTTCGGCGCCGTGCGCCCGTGAGCGCACGACCAGGTGGGCCGCCTGGTGCTCGGCCGCGGAGAGCCGGTCCGCGGCCGCGTACCGGCCGCCGACCTCGAGCGAGCCGTCCTCGCGCCAGGCGAAACGGGTCACCGTGGGCAGGGTCGCGCGCTCGAACAGGACCAGGTAGCCCGAGCCGTTGCGGTGCACGACGAGCTCGCGGTCGCCTTCACGGGTCTGGAGCGAGGCGGGCATGCGGTAGTGCCCGTCGGCCGTGCCCTCGGCCATGACCGGGTAGATCGTCATCTTCCGGCCCTCGACGTGGAAGGTGGTCTTCCAGCCGTTGCCGCCCATGTTCCAGGACCGCGGGATCTCCTCCTGGTCCTGCGCGCCGGCCCGGAAACCCGGGACGAGTGCGCTCAGCGGCAGCCGGGTGGTGAAGGTGCTCCAGCCCTCGCCGCCCGGGGTGAAGCGCACCCCGGCGTCGTGGCGCCCGGCACCGCCCATGTCGGTGATCCGGAACTTGCCCCATGCGGGCACGGTCGGGCCGAGGTAGACGCCCCGGATCTCGAGCTGTTCACCGACGAGGCGGTGACCGGTGATCCGGCAGCGCACGATCTCCACGCGCAGCTTGAGCTTGCCCTGCACGAACAGCGGCAGGACGCGGGTGTTGCGGTCGACGTAGCGGTACGGCGGGTTGGCGGCGCTGTTGGCGGCGCCCCGGTCGACGCCCTGGTAGCGGAACAGCCCGCGGCTGAGGACACCGGCGGCGATGTCCCAGGTTCCCTCGACCCACTTGTCCTTCTGCTTCAGGCGGCTCGTGTCGAAGCGCGCCTCGAAACCGGCCCAGTCGTAACAGTAACGATTCTGCTGCGACTGTTCGGTGGCCTGCGGGGCGTAGGTCGTCTTCGCCGGGGCGACGAGCGTCCGCCCCTGCTTCTTGTTGCGCAGCGCGATCGCCTTCACCGACATGTGCTTCTTGTGCACGTTGATGAAACGGATGTACGCGGTGCCGGTGAGCGTCAGCAGATCGGAGTCGCCGTTCCAGCGGGCGCCGGTGAGCGAACCGTGCAGGGAGAACTCCTTGTCGAGGCGGTAGGCCTTCTTGTCCAGGCCCACCTCCCGGTCCCCGAGGTAGGGGTAGTTCAGGTAGCGGCGGAAACGCCGGTGCACGGGTATCGGGCCGCCGCGGCGCTCGAACGCGATGACCTCGAGAAGCTCGGTCAGCCGCCCGGCCCGCACCAGGTGCCACTTGACCCGGGCCTCCGCGGGCAGTTCGTCGATGATGGCGAGGTCGGCCTCGTCGAGGAACTCGTTGGCCCACTGCATGAAGGCCTCGCGGTACTCCTCGTCGGCCTCCGGCAGCACCTTCAGATGGAGCATCAGGTCGGACTTCAGGCAGGCGAGGTCGTACTTGCGCTTGCTCTCCTCGTACACGTCCGAGCCCTGGACGGCGAGGAAGCGGCTGACCGACTGCACGGCCAGGACCCGGTCGCGCAGGTTGGACAGTTCGGTGTGGCGCTGCGTGATCGAGGGGGCCGCCCCGCCCTCCCGGCGGCGCCAGAAGTAGACGATGTCGGTGACGACGTCGACCTTGTCGGCCCGGAAATGGGCGAACATGTTGACCCAGGAGTCCTCGTACAGGACGCCCTCGGGGAACTCGATGGAGTGTCGGTCCCAGAAGGACCGCCGGAACACCTTGTTCCAGACGGTACGGTCGTAGATCAGCGCCTCGAACCTGGTGATGTGGGTACCACGCCGGTTCTTCTGCATCGGGCCCTTGTGCAGCGGGGACTGCCACTTCTTGGTGGAGTTCATCATCTGCACGTTGCCGGAGACGAAGTCCGAGCCGGACTCCTCCAGGGTGCGCACCAGCAGTTGGTAGGTGTACTCGGGGATGACGTCGTCGCCGTCGACGAAGGCGAGGAACTCGCCCTCGGGGTGCATCGCGCGCAGGCCGGTGTTGCGGGCGTGGCCGGGGCCGTGCGGCTCCTGACGGAGGAGCCGGAAGCGCGGGTCACGAGCGCAGAAGTCCTCGGCGATCGCGGTGGACCCGTCGGTGGAGCCGTCGTCGACGAGGATCACCTCGAAGTCACGGAACGACTGACGTGCCATCGACTCCAGGCACTCCGCGAGGTAGACCTCCACGTCCTGAAACGGAACGACAACACTCAGACGCGGATGGACCGCCAACTCGTACTCCCACTAATGCACTTCGCCCACCAGACGGCACACCACTCCACAGTGGACGCCCACCCCCCTGCTCGGCGTGCCCGTGCGGCCCCTGGCCGCGTGGAACATCGCACGATTCTCGTGAAGACGGCCTTGAGCCCCCCTCATCCGCCGTTCACGATTTCGACATCTTATGTCGATCTTAGGGAAGGTCAAGGGAGAGCGGGACGTGGGACCGACGAACCGCCCCCAGGTCGCCCACCGGCAGGAACCGCAGGTGGAGTTGCTTATAGTTCTCCCCACTGCATTGACCACGCAGTGGGCCGGCCTCCCCCACCCGGGCCCTGCCACTCCGCCGGAGCGGAGCCCGTAAGGAGAGGAACCGAACCCGATGTCGAAAACGATGGAGCCCCCGCGTGCCGCCGAGGCGCCCGACGGCGGGCACCCCCCGCGGCGCAGGCGGCGTTGGGGAAGCATCGTGCTGCTGACGCTGCTGGTGCTGGTGCTGGTCTCGGGCGGCGTCGCCTACTGGCTCTTCAACAGCCTGGACAACAACATCAAGGGCGTCGACATCGACCGGGCCATCGGCGACGACCGGCCCGAGAAGCTGCCCACCTCCGGGCAGAACCTCCTGATCCTCGGCTCCGACTCCCGCGCCGGCGCCAACGCCGCGCTCAACACCGGCAAGGTCGCCGGCGCCCGCTCCGACACCGCGCTGGTGATGCACATACCCGAGGGCCGCACCGAGGCCGTCGCCATCAGCATTCCCCGCGACACCCTGGTGACCCGGCCCGAGTGCACGAAGTCCGACGGCACCACGGTGGCGTCGGCGAACCGCGTGATGTTCAACTCCATCTACGGGCAGGTCGGCCCGGCCTGTGTGGTGAAGACCGTGGAGAAGATGTCCGGCATCCGCATGGACCACTACATGGAGATCGACTTCGCCGGCTTCAAGGGGCTGGTGGACGCGGTAGGCGGGGTCACCGTCACCGTGGACCAGGACATCCACGACAAGTCCAGCGGCCTGGACCTGACCGCCGGCACCCACCGCCTGGACGGCACCCAGTCCCTCCAGTTCGTCCGCACCCGGCACGGCATCGGGGACGGCAGCGACCTCGGACGCATCAGCCTCCAGCAGCAGTTCATGCTGGACCTGCTGAGCGAGATCAAGAAGCAGGACCTCCTGGGCAGTCCCACCAAGGCGTTCACGATCGCCGACAAGCTCACCGCGGCCCTCACCACCGACTCCGAGCTGGCCTCGCTCACCAAGCTGGCGGAGTTCGGGCGCAGTCTGAACGGGGTCGACCCGTCCAGCATGGAGACGATCATGCTGCCGGTGATGTACGACAAGACCGACCCCAACCGCGTCGTGGCCGCGGAGCCCCAGGCGACCGAGCTGTGGAAGGCTCTCCACGACGACACCGCCATCCCGGAGTCCGCCCGGAAGTCCCCGGCGACGGGCGGTTGATCCACACGGCGGAGATCCACGCGGCGGAGCCGGTGCCCGCCGGGCGGGACGGGTCGGGCGACCAGGCGGTTTCGTTTGGATCACCTGGCTGACCAGAGGAAGATGCTCGCAACGTGGAGTCCGGCCAGGTAGATGACTGCTGACTTCTCGTAGCGAGGACTGCCGCTGGCCGGGTCCGGGGCCGTCCACGCCGTCGGGGAACACGCAGCCGCGCCATCACGTCAGCGAAGGCAGGCGCGTCACCGGCTTGTCCGGCGGTGAGATGGAAGGCCAGGTGAGGTTCCCCCGAGATGCGGGGAGCAGGTAGTGACCCGCGGCGGCACGGGGATCTGCGAGGGACCAACCCCGCGGGTGCGGGGAGCAGGTCCTCGCGCCCGGGCCGCTGACGAAGGTCTTCGCCCCGGGACCGGACATGCAGCACCTGTCCGACTCCCTCACCGAACTCAGCACACTGCTCCCCCTGGTGACCGCCCAGGGCCAGGACATCCGTACGGCCATGGCCACGGGCGCTCCGGCCGCCCGCAAAGCCCACGCCCGAACCGCAACGGACCCCGCCCACACCGTCGCCGCCGTCGGCCGCGCGATCAAGGCCCTCGGCGGCGCCCAGGCCGATCAGCTCTTCATCGACCACTTCACCTCGGCCTACGCCAACCCGCGTGCCCACGCCGACTTCGCCCGAAGCCGGATCGCCACCCACCTCACCGCCGCCCGCACCGCGCCGGCCGAAGCCACCGGCACGCTGCGCAGCGCCGCCACGAGCGCGGACCTCGCCGAGCAATGCGTTCTCGCCGCCCGAAAGCGCAGCCCGCAGGCGGCCTCGGCGGCTCCCGGCCAGTCCTCCCCGGCTCCGGCCGACTCCCACGCCTGCTCAGCACCGTTGTCGACTGGGCATGCGGCCGTGATCGCGCACTATGCGGTCGCAACGCCCAGGAAGCGCAGCACCGCCAGGACGCGGCGGTGGTCGGCGTCGGCCTTGGGCAGGTCGAGCTTGGTGAAGATGCTGTTGATGTGCTTGGCGACCGCGCTCTCGCTCACGACCAGCTCGGCGGCGACGCCGGAGTTGGACCGGCCGCCCGCCATCAGCTCCAGCACCTCCCGCTCGCGCGGTGTCAGCCGGTCGAGCGGATCGCTGTGCCGGCGCACCAGCAGCTGCGCGACGACCTGCGGGTCGAGCGCGGTGCCGCCGGCCGCCACCCGGCGTACCGCCTCGGCGAACTCCTCGACGTCGGCGACCCGTTGCTTGAGCAGATAGCCGACGCCCGAGGTGTTGGCGGCGAGCAGATCGGCGGCGTACCGCTCCTCCACGTACTGCGACAGCAGGAGCACGGCGGTACGCGGGTACTGGCGGCGGATCACCAGCGCGGCGCGCACTCCCTCGTCGGTGAAGCCGGGCGGCATGCGCACGTCGACCACGGCGATGTCGGGCCGGTGCTCCTCGACGGCCGCCAGCAGCCCTTCTGCGTCGGCGACTTGCGCGCACATCTCGAAGCCGGCCGCCTCCAGCACCTTGACCACACCGATGCGGAGCAAGAGGGAATCCTCGGCGATCACGGCGCGCACGGCAGCTCCACGGTGATGACGGTCGGCCCCCCGGCGGGGCTGCGGCAGGAGAACGTGCCGTCGACGGACGCGACGCGCTTGGCGAGCCCGGCGAGCCCGGTGCCGCCGGCCGCCGCGAGATCCGCGCCGCCCGCTCCGTCGTCCGCGACGACCACCAGCAGTGTCTCCCCGATCCGGTCCACGGTCACGTCCGCCCGGGTCGCCTGGGCGTGTTTGACCACGTTCGTCAGGGCTTCGGAGACCACGAAGTACGCGACGGCCTCGACCGTGGGTGAGGGGCGCTGCGGCAGGTCCACCGCCACGCGCACCGGGATCGGGAGGCGGGCGGCGACCCCGGACAGCGCGGCGTCGAGGCCGCGGTCCTCAAGGACGGCCGGATGCAGACCGCGCACCAGGTTGTTCAGCTCGGCGATCGCCTCCTTCGCCTCGCGGTGCGCCTCGTCGATCACCTTGCGGGCGTCCTCCGGCAGGTCGCCGAGGGTGGACCTGGCCAGGCCCAGGTTGACGGCGAGTGAGACGAGGCGCTGCTGCGTGCCGTCGTGCAGGTCGCGCTCGATCCGCCGCCGCTCGGCGTCGGCGGCGTCGAGCACGCCGGCCCGGCTCTCGGCGAGGTCGGCGACCCGGCGGGCCAGCTTCTCCGTGCGGCTGGGGCCGAGCAGGACCTCGGCCGCCCGGGTCTCCAGCCGCACCAGAGCGCCGGTCAGCCGGGGCCCGAGGAACAGCAGGGCGAGACCGCCGGCGGTGATGTACGCGGCCTGCGTGGTGTACCCGAGGTCGGTGACCCGCCACTGCGGGGGCAGCGCCCAGATCCACACGTAGATGGAGGCGGCCACGAGAGCGGCGGCCCAGACGGCGAGGACGGCGAGGTCCAGGACGGCGAGCAGCGGACCCGCCACGGCGTGGTAGCAGACCTGCCGCCACAAGGCCCGCGTGGCCAGCCGACGTACCGCCGACGTCCAGTTGCGTCCCGGCCCGGGTACGGCGGGGCGCGGGAGATCCTTGCCGACGAGCGCCCGGTAGCGCCGCCGCTGCCCGACGGTCAGCAGGGGTGTCACCACGAGCGTGAGCAGCACGGGCAGCGGAGTCACGGCCGGCACCAACGCCGCCATCGTGCCGAGCAGCCAGAGCCACAGTGGCACCACGGCGAGGTGGAGCGGCAGGCCGGCGGCGAGGAGCGCGGTCCGGTGTCCCGCCCTGCGGAACGGCCGGCCCAGCACCAGCTGAAGCCACGTCGTGAGTTGCATGCGTCAAACGGTAAAGCCGCAGGCCATCCCCGTGCCATGACGCTCCCGCCCGGTTCGGGGGTGCACTTTTCTCCACCCCGGGTCGGAACCCTGCGTGACTGACGGCGCCCCGGTGTGCGGCGGAGGGTGGAGCACGTGAAGGGGAGAACCGGCGGGGAGCGGGGGAAGACGATGCGTCAACTGGTCTTGTGCGATGAGGAAGTGGCCAGCGCCGAGGACTTCGACCGCGCCGAGGTCATCCCGCTCCACGAAGAGGCGGAGGAGCCGCGCCCGGCGCGGGGCATGCGGCGGGCCGGGGGGCTGCTGGTCGCCTGCGGGCTCGCCCTGCTGCCGTGGCTGTACGTGCTGGCCACCGGCCTGCCGGCCACCGCGACCGCGGCGCACTGGCCGGTCGCCTGGGTCGGGCTCGACGCGCTGGAGGCGCTCGGCCTGATCGCCACCGGCCTCCTCGCCGCCCGCGGCGACCGGCGGCACGCCCTGGCAGCCGCCGCGACCGCGACGCTGCTTGTGGTGGACGCCTGGTTCGACACCACGACCGCGGCCCCGGGCGGCGACTTCGCCACCGCGGTCGCCATGGCGCTCGGCGCCGAGCTGCCGCTCGCCGCGCTCTGCGGCCGGCTGGCGCTGCGGGCGCTGAGCCGGCACGCGTGACGCCGACCGCTGCCGTGACCGCGCTCGGCGAGATCCCCGAGCCGGATCGGGTACTGCGCGAGGCGGCACGGGTGCCGGCACCAGGCGGGCGGCTGGTGATCGGCGAGTTCTTCGACCGGCACTGGATCCCCTTCGGCCGGCTGCACCGGCTCGCCGACGCCGCCAGCCTCCACCTGACCGAGCACCGCGGCCCAAGCCCGGCATACCTCGCCCGCTTCCGACCCTGCAGAGCCGACGCGCCAGGCCACCAGAGCGAGCGCCTCGCCCACAGCGACCGGGACACCAACGACGGGGAAGCGTGAGCACCGCACGCAGGGACCGCGATCACCGAGCTGAACAACCTGGCGCGCGGTAGGCCGCTCCAGGAGGAGAGGGGGCTCCGCCCCAACCGCGGCCAGCCACATTGGGGGAGCATCGCAAGGCGGAGCATCGCCCGCGTACTGGATGTACTCGGGTGATGCGACAACGCGGCGAGGTGCCGTGCCGGCCGCCGCGAGCCGGTGAACCTTTCCGGTCGCGGCACTAGCCCGCGGGCCCACCACGTCAGCGGCACCGGTAGCGTGTCCGGTCCCGACCGGAAGGAACGACCCGGGATGCCGACCCTGCTGATCGTCGACGGGGCCAACGTCGTCGGCTCCGTACCCGACGGGTGGTGGCGCGACCGGCGGGCCGCCGCCGAACGCCTGCGCGACCGGCTCGCCGGGTACGTCGAGGAAGGCGTTCCGGGTGTGCCGGGTCCGCTGGAGATCGTCCTGGTCCTGGAGGGCGCCGCGCGGGGCGTGCCGTCCGTGCCCGGCGTACGGGTCGAGGAGGCCCCCGGCAGCGGTGACGACCACATCGTCGGCCTGGCCGCCGCCGCGGCGGACCGGGTCCGCGTGGTCGTCACCGCCGACCGCGAACTCCGCCGCCGGGTCACAGCGACGGGCGCCACCACACTGGGCCCACGCACGCTGCACGGCCCCACCTCGAAACCCGGCTCCGAGCCGTAGCCCGCCCATCCTCCGCCCCGGGGCCCGCTTCCGACTCCGGCTTCGGCTCCGGCCGTGGCCCGAGTCCCACCCCGGCTGCGCCTCCGGCTCCGGCCCCGACTTCGGCTTCGGCTTCGGCTTCGGCTTCGGCTCAGGGCCCCTTCCCGAGTCCCGCTCAGGCTCTGGCCCAGGGCTCGCCTTCGGCCCCGAACCCGGCTCCGGCCGCGGCCCGAGTCCCGCCCCGGCGCCGGTTCCAGCCCTGGGCCCCGGCCCCGACTCCAGCCCGGGCCCCGGCCCGGTGGCCGCGGTGGCTCCGGGCCGGGGACTCGGTCGCGGGGCCCGGGCAGGGGGAAGGCGAGTGGTCGGGGTGGGTCAGTTCAGTGTGGCCTGGTAGAGGGCCACGCAGGCGCTGGCCACCAGGACGCCCAGGACGATGCGCTTGAAGCGGGCGGGGTCCGTGCGGGCGAAGAGGCGGTCGCCGAGCCACCAGCCCACCAGCAGGCCGGGAAGCCCCACGCCGGTCAGCAGCAGGCTGTCCGCGGTCAGCCGGCCGACGGCGAGGAATCCGGCGAGGGCCAGGGCGTCCTGGACGCAGAACGTGGCCTGGAGCGTGGCCCGGAACTCGCGGGGCGCCAGTCCCATCGCCTGGAAGGTGGCGACCAGCGGCGGTCCGTTCATACCGGTCGCGGTCAGCAGTGCCCCGCTGGCGAAACCCGAGGCGAGGGTGGGGCCCGTCCCGCGCCGGAAGGTCAGGCCGCGGCCGATCAGGACGGCGAACACCAGCACCACGCAGGCGATGAGGGCCGACAGCGAGCGGGCGCCGAGCACCGTCACCGCGAGCAGCCCGAGCGGCATGCCGGCCAGTCCCGCGGCACTCACCAGCCCCGCGGTGCGCACACCGACGTGCTCCCGCTGGTGGACGCAGACCGCCAGCGAGAGCACCCCGCCCAGCGCGGTGACCACCACGACGGCGTTCTGAGGGCTGGTCAGCAGCGTCAGCAACGGCACCGCCACCAGCGCGAACCCGAAGCCGCTCAGCGCCTGCGCGAACGACGCCAGCGTCGTCACCAGCGCCACCTCGGCGATCAGGGTCGCTGTCACCTGCTCCCCCTCCGGCCCGCTGCCGCCGGGGTGGCCCGTCCGTCCCCGTAGCTGCCCGAACACTACCGAGCAGCAGGACGCCGGCCGTCAGGGGGCCCGTCGAACGGCCTCGCCGCTGTCCGCTAGGAGGCGCCCGCGTCACCCGTCCCGCGGCGCTCCAGCGCCTGGCGTTGGCCGAGCCTGCTGTGGGTGCGGCCGTAGAGGAAGTACACGACGAAGCCGATGACCATCCAGATGGCGAAGCGGAGCCAGGTCTCGGCCGGGAGGTTGAGCATCAGCCAGAAGGAGGCGCAGACGGAGAGGACCGGGATCACCGGGACCCAGGGGGTGCGGAAGGCGCGGGGCAGGTCGGGGCGGGTGTTGCGCAGGATGATCACGCTGATCGCGACCACGACGAACGCGAACAGGGTGCCGATGTTCACGAGTTCGGCGAGTTCGCTCAGGCTGGTGAAGCCGGCCACGACGGCGATGACCACGCCGAGCAGGATGGTCGGCCGGTACGGGGTGCGGAACCGCGGGTGGGTGTGCGAGAAGAACCGGGGCAGCAGCCCGTCCCGGCTCATCGCGAAGAAGACCCGGGCCTGCCCCAGGAGCAGGATCATGCACACCGTGGTCAGCCCGACGGCCGCGCCGAAGCTGATCAGGCCCGCGTACCACGGGTGCCCGGTGGCCTTGAACGCGTCGGCGAGCGGCGCGTCCACGGACAGCGCGCTGTACTTCTGCATACCGGTGACGACGATCGACACGGCGACGTAGAGCACGGTGCAGATGACCAGCGAGCCGAGGATGCCGCGCGGCACGTCGCGCTGCGGGTTGCGGGTCTCCTCGGCCGCGGTGGCCACGACGTCGAAGCCGATGAAGGCGAAGAAGACGACGGACGCGGCGGTGAAGATGCCCATCACACCGAAGCTCGAGGGCGCCCAGCCGAACATCAGCTGGATGAGCGGTGCCTTGAGGGTGCCGCCCGCGGGCACCGGCTGCGGCTTCGGGATGAACGGGGCGAAGTTGCCGCCCTTGACGAAGAAGGCACCCGCGATGATCACGACGAGCACCACGGCCACCTTGACGGCGACGACGACCGTGGTGACCCGCGCGGACAGCTTCATGCCGAGGACGAGGATGACGGTGAGGACCAGAACCAGGAGGGCGGCGAGGATGTCGAAGCCGAAACCGGTCGCGGTGTCCCGGCCGCTGAGGTACTCGGGCAGGTGCCAGCCCGCGTTGTCGAGCAGCGAGTGGACGTACCCGGACCATCCGACGGCGACCACCGCGGTGCCGAGCGCGAGTTCCAGCACCAGGTCCCAGCCGATGATCCAGGCGGGGAACTCGCCGAGCGAGGCGTAGGAGAAGGTGTAGGCGGAGCCGGCCACCGGAACCGTGGAGGCGAACTCCGCGTAGCAGAGCGCGGCGAGCGCGCAGACCACCCCGGCCACGACGAAGGACAGGGAGACGGCGGGGCCGGCGGTGTTCCTGGCCGCCGTGCCGGTGAGGACGAAGATGCCGGTGCCGATGATGACACCGACGCCGAAGACGGTCAGGTCGAGGGCGGAGAGGGACTTTCTGAGAGCGTGCTCGGGTTCCTCGGTGTCCTGGATCGACTGCTCGACGTTCTTCGTCCTGAAGAGGGTGCTGCTCACGGGCGTGACCTCCCCTGCTGGTCGTCCTCGACATGGCTCGGCATGATCGAGAGAGCTGGGGATGCGTATGCCCCGGCACTCGCAGGTTCACGCAGACGGGCCGGTCGCGCCACCCGTAAGAGGGGGTACGACCGGCCCGTGCCGTCAGCCGACGGTCCCGGCTGTCCCGCTGCTCAGTCGCGCGCGGGCTGCACCGCCGCGTCGACCTGTGCCTCGACCTCCGCGTCGACCACTGCCTCGACCGCCGGCTCCGGCCGCTCGAACCGGCCGTCCAGCTTGGAGACCAGGCCCGTGACCTGACGGGCGATGTCCGGCGCGGTCAGGCCGATCTCCGCCAGCACCTCCGCGCGGGAGGCGTGGTCGAGGAAGCGCGGCGGGATGCCGAAGTCGCGCAGCGGCATGTCCACGCCCGCGTCGCGCAGTGCCTGGGCGACCGCCGAGCCGACGCCGCCGACACGGGAGTTGTCCTCGACGGTGACGACCACGCGGTGCCGCGCGGCGAGCGGGGCCATGGCCTCGTCGACGGGCTTGACCCAGCGCGGGTCGACGACGGTGGTGGTGATGCCCTGCTTGTCGAGGAGCGTGGCCACCTCCAGGCACATCGGGGCGAGGGCGCCCACGGAGACGAGGAGGACGTCCGGGGTGTCGGTGCCGGGCTCGCGCAGGACGTCCATGCCGCCGACGCGGCCCACCGCGGGCACGGCGGGGCCGACGGCGCCCTTGGAGAAGCGGACCACGGTCGGCGCGTCCTCGACCTCGACGGCCTCGCGCAGCTGGGCGCGGACCTGGTCGGCGTCGCGCGGGGCGGCCAGCCGCAGCCCCGGGACGACCTGAAGGATCGACATGTCCCACATGCCGTTGTGGGAGGCGCCGTCGGTGCCGGTGACACCGGCCCGGTCCAGGACGAAGGTCACCCCGCACTTGTGCAGGGCCACGTCCATCAGGACCTGGTCGAAGGCGCGGTTGAGGAAGGTGGCGTAGACGGCGAAGACGGGGTGCACCCCGGCGTGGGCGAGGCCGGCCGCGGAGACGGCGCCGTGCTGCTCGGCGATGCCGACGTCGTAGACCCGGTCGGGGAAGGCCTTGGCGAACTTGTCCAGGCCGACCGGCTGGAGCATGGCCGCGGTGATGGCGACGACGTCCTTGCGCTCCTTGCCGAGCCTGACCATCTCGTCGCCGAAGACGGAGGTCCAGTCGGCGCCGGAGGTCGAGATCGGCAGTCCGGTGTCGGGGTGGATCTTGCCGACGGCGTGGAAGCGGTCGGCCTCGTCCTGAAGGGCGGGCTGGTAGCCGCGGCCCTTCTCGGTGAGGCAGTGCACGATGACGGGACCGTTGAACCGCTTGGCGCGGGCCAGCGCCGACTCCAGGGCCTCGATGTCGTGGCCGTCGATGGGGCCGACGTACTTCAGGCCCAGGTCCTCGAACATGCCCTGCGGGGCGATGAAGTCCTTCAGGCCCTTCTTGGCGCCGTGCAGGGTCTCGTACAGCGGTCTTCCGACGACCGGGGTGCGCTCCAGGACCTCCCGGGTGCGGGCCAGGAAGCGTTCGTAGCCGTCGGTGGTGCGCAGGGTCGCCAGGTGGTTGGCCAGGCCGCCGATGGTGGGCGCGTAGGAGCGCTCGTTGTCGTTGACGACGATGACGAGCGGGCGGTCCTTGGCGTCGGCGATGTTGTTCAGCGCCTCCCAGGCCATGCCGCCGGTCAGCGCGCCGTCGCCGATGACCGCGGCGACGTGGCTGTCCCGCTCGAGCAGCTGGTTGGCCTTGGCGATGCCGTCGGCCCAGCCCAGCACGGTGGACGCGTGGCTGTTCTCGATGACGTCGTGCTCGGACTCGGCCTGCGAGGGGTAGCCGGACAGGCCGCCCTTCATCTTCAGCTTGGAGAAGTCCTGGCGGCCGGTGAGCAGCTTGTGCACGTAGGACTGGTGGCCGGTGTCCCACAGCACCTTGTCCTTCGGCGACTGGAAGACCCGGTGCAGGGCGATGGTCAGCTCCACCACACCGAGGTTGGGGCCCAGGTGGCCGCCTGTCTTGGAGACCTCGGTGACGAGGAAGGTACGGATCTCCTGCGCCAGCTGGTCGAGCTCCTCCAGGCTGAGCCGGTCCAGATCGCGCGGTCCCCTGATGCGGGTCAGCAGCGGCACCCGTGCCTCCTTCGTAGAGCTGATCGAGCTGTTGTCGGGCTCGTCGAGTCTAATGTTCCGTCCTAGCGGCCGGTGCCCGGGCGGTGGGTGATGGCTCACGCGAACGGTCGTACCCCGCGGAAACCCTGTTCAGGCGCGGCCGTGCCCGGCACCGACGTCGGTGCCGGGCACGGTTTCGGTGCCGGTGGCGCTCAGGCGCGCCCGGCGGACTTCTGGGTCTTGCGGGTGATCGAGTCGATGACGACCGTGGCCAGGAGCACACCGCCGGTGATCATGTACTGGATCGGGGTGGCGATGCCCTGCAGGGCAAGGCCGTACTGGATCGACGTGATCACGAGCACACCGAGCAGCGCGTTCCAGGTGCGGCCCCGGCCGCCGAAGAGGCTGGTGCCGCCGATGACGGCCGCGGCGATGACGTTCATCAGCAGGTCGCCGGAGCCGGCGCTCTGGTTGGCGGCCGCGATCTTGGAGGCCCAGAAGAGACCGCCGACCGCGGCGAACAGGCCCGCGACGGCGAAGACCGAGACACGGACCGCGGTGACGTTGATACCGGCGCGGCGGGAGGCCTCGACGCTGCCGCCGAGCGCGAAGACCTTGCGGCCGTACGCGGTACGGCGCAGCACGAAGTCGGTGCCGACCAGGACTATCGCGAAGAGCAGCACAGCGAGCGGCAGGCCCTTGTACTGGTTGAACATGAAGGCGACGGCGAACGCGGCGACCGCGAGCAGCACGGTGCGCACCACGATGTCGCTCAGCGGGCGGGACGGGATGCCCGCGGCCTCGCGGCGGCGGTTGCCGAAGAAGGCCGACAGGAAGTATCCGGCGACCGCGACGACGGCCAGGAGGTAGGCGGCGGCCACGTCCGAGAAGTAGTACGTGGTGAGCTTGCCGACCACGCCGTCGCCGTCGATGTTGATCGTGCCGTTGGAACCCAGGATCTGGAGCATGAAGCCGTTCCAGAACAGCAGGCCGGCCAGGGTCACCGCGAACGCGGGCGCACCGATGCGGGCGAAGAAGAAGCCGTGCAGGGCACCGATGACCGCGCCGGCCGCGAGGGCGCTGACGACGGCGAGCCACTCGTTCATACCGTGGGTGATGCTCATCACGGCCATGATCGCCGAGGAGACACCGGAGACGGAGCCGACCGACAGGTCGATCTCGCCGAGCAGCAGCACGAAGATGATGCCGACCGACATCATGCCGGTGGCCACCATGGCGACGAAGATGTTGTTGAGGTTCTCCGCGCCCAGGAAGGCCGAGTCGAGGCTCTGGAAGATCGCGCAGATGGCGATGAGGCCGATGACGACCGGGATGGCTCCGAGGTCACCGGCGCGCATCTTGCGCTTGAACTCGCCGATGTAGCCGGCGAATCCCTGCTCGCGCACGAGAAGGCGGGGGTCGACGGCGGGGGCGGCGTCGGCCGCGGCGGCGGGCGCGTCCACGGTCGCGTCGGCGGGGGTGGCCTGGGACTTGTCGATGCTCACTTCTCGGCCTCCGCGTTGGTGCGCGCCGCACGACGGGTCACGGCGTTGTCCGTGGCACCGGTGATGGCGGAGATGATCTCTTCCTGCGAGGTGGTCTTGACCTCGAAGACGCCGTTGTTGCAGCCGAGTCGGAGGACGGCGACCTTGTCGGCGACGGCCTTCACATCGGCCATGTTGTGGCTGATGAGGATGACCGCGAGGCCGCGCTCACGCAGCCGCTCGACGAGGTCGAGGACCTGGGCGGTCTGCTCGACGCCGAGGGCGGCCGTCGGCTCGTCGAGGATGACCAGCTTGGGCTCGCCGAGCATGGAGCGGGCGATGGCCACGACCTGGCGCTGACCGCCGGAGAGCGAGGCGATCGGGATGCGCACGCTGGGGATGCGGATGGACAGGGTCTGGAGCAGCTCGCGCGAGCGGCGCTCCATCTCGACCTCGTCCAGGACACCGCGGCGCTTGATCTCGCGGCCGAGGAACAGGTTGCCGACGACGTCGATGTTGTCGCACAGGGCGAGGTCCTGGTAGACCGTCGCGATGCCCAGGTTCTGGGAGTCGTGCGGCCGGTTGACCGTGACCGGTTTGCCCTCCCACTCGATGACACCGTCATCGATGGGGTGCACGCCGGCGATCGTCTTGACAAGGGTGGACTTTCCGGCGCCGTTGTCGCCGACGAGGGCGACCACCTCTCCGGCGTGGACCTCAAGCTCTACGTCGGTGAGCGCCTGGACAGCACCGAATCGCTTGGAGACCCCGCGCAACGCCAGCACGGGCGTAGCGGACACGTGAACCATCTCCTTCGCCGCCTGAGCCTGACCCCGGCGGGAGGTTGAACAAGAAGAGTGAGGGGGTTCCGTCCGGCGCCCCGCCGTTGTGCTGCGGGGCTGTCGGCGGCAGGGCGCCGGACGCGCCGACACGGGTCCGCGTGATCGATGGACGCGGTGTCCCGTGCAGGTCAGTGGGGCCGCCGCTCGGGCGGCCCCGGCAGTGTTACTTCAGGCCGATCTTGTCGCAGGCGGCCTTGTACTTGGCCGTGCAGATCTCGTCGAGCGTGTAGTAACCCTGGTCGATGACCGTGTCCTTGATGTTGTCCTTCGTCAGCGAGACGACGGGGACGATGACCGCCGGGATGCCCTTGTCGGTACCGCTGTCGACGGTGCTCGTCGTCAGCGAGCTGTCGAGCTTGCCGGTCTTGGCGATCGAGACGGCCATCTTGGCGACGGTCTCGGCCTCCTGCGGGTACGACTTGAAGACGCTCATGTACTGCTCACCGGTCACGATGCGCTGCACGCCCGCGAGTTCGGCGTCCTGGCCGGTGACCGGGGGAAGCGTCTTGAGGCCCGCGCCCTTGAGCGCGGTGATGATGCCGCCCGCCATGCCGTCGTTGGCGGAGTAGACGCCGACGATCTTGTCCTTGCCGAGGGCGGAGATGGCGCCCTCCATGTTGGCGTTGGCGTTCTCCGGCTTCCACTGCTTGGTGTCGTACTCCTTGCCGATGGTCACCTTGCCGTCAAGGGCGGCGTGGGCGCCCGCCTTGAACTGCGCGGCGTTCGGGTCGGTCACGGCGCCGTTCATCATGACGATCTTGCCGGACTTGGCCTTGTCGCCCATGGCCTTCAGCAGGGCCTCGCCCTGAGCCTTGCCGACCTCCTCGTTGTCGAACGAGGTGTAGGCGGAGATCGGACCCTCGGCGAGGCGGTCGTAGGCGACGACCGGGATGCCGGCCTCCTTGGCCTTCTTCACGCCCGCGGCGACGGCCTTGTAGTCGACCGCGTCCAGGATCAGCACGTCGACCTTCTTGGTGATCATCGTGTCGATCTGCTGCGCCTGGAGGGTCGCGTCCTCCTTGGCGTTGAGGTACTCGACCGTGCCCTTGCCGTTCGTCAGATCCGCGATCTGCTTCTCGATGATCGGCTTGTCGAACTTCTCGTAGCGAGCGGTCTGGTTCTCCGGCAGCAGCAGGCCGACCTTGATGGCGTCGCCCTTCTTCTCGCTGCCGGACGACTTGGCGGAGTCGCCGCCGGACTCCTTGGCGCTGCCACAGGCGGCGAGCGAGACGGCCATGGCACCAGCAGCAACGGCGAAAGCCGCACGACGCATGCGCGTGTTCACTTCTTCAAACCTCCCTGACGAGGCCGCGTCGTTGCGGCCGAGGTGGCTGGCAGTCAATCCCGGCCGCGCGTACGACGTCAAGAAGTAAATACTTAACGAGATGGCAACGATGCCATCTGTTTTCTAAGTGAAGGCAGGAGTGGCCGCGTGCAGCGTGCCGTCCAAAAGTGTCGAATCGCCCATCTCGCTGAGCGCCAGGGCGAGCGCCCCGAGCACTTCGGCACGGCCCCCGAGTGCCCCGGGAAGCAGGGCGAGTTGGCGCGCGGCGCTGGGGATGGCGTAGCGTCCGACCGACTCCCTTATCGGGCCAAGCACCAGCTCACCGGCCTCGGCGAGGTCGCCGCCGAGCACCACCCGGCTGGGGTTGAGCAGATTGCAGAGATTGGCGACCCCGCTGCCGATGTGCCGGCCGATGTCGGCGACCACCCGGCGGCAGCCCGGGTCGCCCTCCCGCGCCAGCCGTACGACGCCCTCCATCGTCAACCCGGTGCCGTGGCTGGGCTGGAGCAGCGGGAGCACGTACCCGGCGGCCGTGAAGGTCTCCAGGCAGCCGCGGTTCCCGCAGCGGCAGACCGGGCCGGACTCGTCGAGCGTGATGTGCCCGATCTCGCCCGCCGTGCCGCCGGGGCCGCGGTAGATCCTGCCGCTGATCACCAGGCCCGCGCCGACCCCACTGGCGATCTTGATGTAGGCCAGGTCGCGCACGCCCCGCCCGCTGCCCCAGACCAGCTCGCCCAGGGCGCCGAGGTTGGCGTCGTTGTCCACGTGCACCGGCACGCCGAGGCGCCCCCGCAGCTCCTCGGCGGGCCTGACGCCCGTCCAGCCCGGCAGGATGGCCGTGGAGCCCAGCGTGCCGGACTCGACGTCGATCGGGCCGGGTACGCCGACACCCACGCCGGCGATCTTGGAACGGTCCACGCCCGTGGCCGCGATCAGGCGGTTGACCAGCTCCTCCGCCCGGTCGAAGCCCTGCGTCGAGGAGGCGTCCACGTCCAGCGGCTCGGACTCCTCGGCCAGCACCTGGTGGGCGAGGTTGCCGATCGCGACCCGCAGGTGCGTGTGCCCGAAGTCGACGCCGATCACGATGCCGGCGTCCCCGCTCAGCGACACGCTGCGGGCCCGGCGCCCGCCCGCGGAGGTGGGCGTGACCTGGACCGTTCCACCGTCCTTGAGCTCGCGCACGATGTTGGAGACCGTCGCCGCGGACAGGCCCGTGGTCCGCGCGATCTCCGCCTGCGTGAGTGATCCGGCAAGGCGCACGGCACGTACGACCCGCTCCAGGTTGGCTCGGTGCAGCGACGACTGCGACCCTGGAGTCTCCACGACGACCTCCTGAGCGCGGGGCCGCTTCAGTGAGGCCCCGTCCATGTCCAACTAGTGAACTCTAAGCTGAGCTGTTCGGGTCCCCTCCCGTCAAGAGGTTGAACGGTATCCGGGTCCTTGGACACATTGACGCAGCCGTGCCACGCGCGCACGTGCGGACGCGGGTGCGCACATACGCGAGCCGCCCCCGCACGCCCCGGAGGGGGGCGGCGAGGGCGGCGTGCACGGGCGGCGGAACGGGTGCGGGACGGGTGACGGGCCGGGGCGTCAGGAGGGCCGGGGTGACGGGGCGGGGCGGCAGGAGGCTCGGGACGGCGCGCGCGGGCGGTGGGGCTACTTCAGGGCGCCCGCCGTGAGCCCCTGCACCACCTGGCGCTGGAAGACGATGTACGCGGCGAGCACCGGCAGCATCGCCATCACCAGTCCGGCGAACAGACCGGACCAGTCGCCCTTGTACCCCTGACTCACGGCCAACTGCACCAGCCCCTGGGTGAGCACGTGCTTGTCCGGGTCGGTGTTGAGCACCGTCGGCAGCAGGTACTGGTTCCACTGGCCCAGGAAGTTGAAGATCCCCACGCTGATCAGGCCGGGCTTGGCCATCGGCAACATGATCTGGAAGAACGTCCGGGTGTGCGAGGCGCCGTCCACGAAGGCGGCCTCCGCCACGGAGGTCGGCAGGGTCCGGAAGAACGCGGTCAGGAAGAACACCGTGAACGGCAGCGAATAGGCGATGTAGACCAGGATCAGACCGTGAATGGTGTTCAGCAGTCCCATGTTGTTCACCACATAGAACAGCGGGACCAGGGCCAGCATGATCGGAAAGCTCATGCCGCCGATGAAGAGGTAATAGATGAACCGGTTGCCCGGAAAGTCGAAACGGGCCAGCACATACGCCGCCATCGAACCGAGCACCAGGGTGCCGATGAGCGAACCCCCCACCACCAGAACGGTGTTGAGGAAGTACGAGCTCATATTGGCCTCGGTCCAGGCCCGCGACCAGTTCTCGAAGTGCAGCCTGTCGGGCAGCGACCAGGGCGAGCCGAAGATGGAGCCGTCGTCCTTGAAGGACGTCATCACCGCCCAGACCAGCGGTGTGACCACCATAATCGCCCAGATGATCAGGATGCCGTGCGAGAAGACGTTGAGGACGGAGCCGTCCTTCTTCCGTCCGTCCTGCTTTTCGGCCGGTACGCCGGCGGTGGCGAGACCGACACCGGACTCGGCCGGAACGGGGGCGGGGGTCTCGGTCGTTTTCATTGGTCAGAACTCCAGCCGCTCGCGCCGGCCCAGCCGCATCACGACGGCGGCGAAGGCCAGCGTGACGACGAGCAGGGCGACGCCGATCGTGGTGGCGTAGGCGGCCTGACCGTCACGGAACGCCTTCTGGTACACGTACAGGACCATGACGGTGGTCGAGTAGTCGGGGCCGCCAGGACCGGTCGTCATGATCTGTACGACCGCGAACGACTCCGCGCCGAGAGCGAGGATGCCCATGTACACCCAGCCGGACTGCACGGTGTCCCACAGCAGCGGCAGGGTGATCCGGAAGAAGGTGGCGAACCGGCTGGCGCCGTCCAGCAGCGCCGCCTCGTACAGGTCCGCCGGGATGGAGGCCATACCGGCCGAGAACAGGACCACGAAGAAGCCGACCGTGGACCAGACGAGCACCGCCATGACGCACCACAGGGCGAGACTCGGGTCGCCCAGCCACAGCGGCTGCAGGCTGTCGAGCCCGATCCCGCGCAGCAGGGAGTTGATCGCGCCGCTGTCCGGGTTGTACACGAAGGCGAACAGGATGGCCACGATCGCGATGGACAACACCTGCGGGAAGAAGTAGACGATCTTGTAGAACGAGGAGCCGCGGACACCGGAGATCGCCGGTCCGCCTCTGCGACGCCGCCCGCCCACATTGATCATGAAGGCGAAGAACAGCGCCAGACCGAGCGTCACCAGCGGTAGCAGCAGCGCGAACAGCAGGCTGTGCTGCAACGACTTCCAGAAGATGTCGTCGTGGAGCATCCTCTGGTAGTTGTCGAAGCCGACCATCTGGAAATCGGGGCTCAGACCGGTCCAGTCCGTGAACGAGTAGTAGATGGACTGGATGAACGGCCAGACGACGAAAAGCGCGTACAGCCCGAGGGGAACCGCGAGGAACCCCACGATGAACCGGTACTTGCCGTGCTGCATTGCTGCCGACCCCGATCTCTGGGCGGGTGGTACCGCTGGTGACGGATCCTCAGGACTACTGGTGCTTGTAGTGCTTGATCGACTGGTCCTTGGCCGCCTCGTCGGCGAAGCCCTGGATCTTCTTGATGGCCTCGGCCGGGGTGAGGCGGCCGGCCATCATCTCGCCGATGCCCGACACACCGATCTTCTCCTTCTGGAGCTGCACGTACCAGTCCTGGAGCCGCGGGTTCACCACGTTGGAGCCGGCCTTGTCCAGCGCCGCCACTCCGGACTTCAGCCCGGGGGTGAGGTCGAGGCCGTCCGTACCGCCGTTGTACGCGGTGAGCGACTTCACCTTGGCGGTGAAGTTCTTCGAGGAGGCCTCGCTGAGCATGATGCGCAGCTGCTCCATGCCGCCCTCGGGGTTCTTGGCCTTGGCCGGGACGATGAACGGCTCGCCACCGGAAGCCCAGATGGTGCCGAACGGCATCTTGTCGGAGCTGTCGATGCCGGTGGGCGCGGAGACGGCGAGGTCGAAGTCCTTCGGGATGACGTTGGCGGACTCGTTCTCCACCCAGGAGCCGTTCGGGATGAACAGCGCCTTGCCCTTGGCCCAGGCGGTCTGCGACTGGATGTGGTCCAGGCCCGGAGTGCCCTTGAGGACGTACCCCTTCTTGTAGAGCTCGTAGTAGGCCTCGAAGCACGCCTTGACCGCCGGGTGCTTCCAGGCGTTCGGCTCGAGGTTGTCGATGGCGTCCAGGACGTCGCGGCCGCCGACCTTGCCGATCATCGGGTAGAGCGAGAAGGGCAGGTAGTACGGGTACTTGCCGGCGTAGGTCCAGCCGGCCATGCCCTTCTTCTTGGCCTTCTCGCAGACCTTGAGCATCGCGTCCCAGGTCTCCGGGTACTGCTCGTCGAGCGAGTCCAGGGCCTTCTGCGAGTACCACACGCCGTACACCGTGTAGGCGTAGTACATGATCCAGACCGGCTGGCCGTCGAACTGGCCCATCTCGACGATGCCCGGGCGCAGCGTGTCGCGGACCTTCTTGTTCGGGTCGTCGTAGGACGGCGCGTCCAGCAGCGGGGTCAGATCCGCGAGCTGGCTCTTGCCGACGAGACCGCCCATGTCCATCTGCTCGGCGCCGGAGTTGTCGATGAGGTCCGGCGGGTTGCCCTGGTTGAAGCGCGGCTGGAGCGTCGACGCGATCTTCTGGATGGCGGAGAACTTGGTCTTCGCCTTGGGGAAGTTCTGGTCGTAGATCTTGACGGCGTCCTGGGCGTACTCCTTGCCGAAGCCGCCGTCGAACAGGACGAATTCCATCTGCGCGGTGTCATTGACACCGAGCGGGTTCTTCGCGGTCTTCTTGCCGGTCTTGGCCTTGTTCTGGCCGTCACCGCCGCCACCACCACTGGCGCAGGCGGACAGGAAGCCCATCGCGGGAACGCTGATGAGACCGAGTGCGGCGGACCGCTTGATCAGAGCCCGGCGGCCGACGCCCCCGTGGTTCTCGGCGGAAGTGGATCCCATGCTCAAGTCCTCGCCTTCTCCAGGACTCAGGCGGTGAACCGGATCCTCCCCGGCACCGCGGTCGGGTCAAGCTGGGTCGTGCAGGAAGTGCGTTGTGTGCCATGCACCGAGGTCGGCCTGAAGACAGGGGGCGGACGCGTTTCGCACGTCGCACCTGCCTTTCCGAACTCCCCCGGGTCCGCTTCCGGCCGATCGTGCGGTCACGCGGACGCCGACAGGTATAGTCCACTTCCCGTCAGCGGAGCAAGATCGAGAGCAAGGTTCACCGCGGGTCTTTTCCGAGTTGAGACCTCACGCGGAATATGAGCCGCCTATGGGCTCCCGTTGACGGATATATCCGTGGCTTTGCACCCGAATGCCACACCCAACACCCTTGACATCCCTGGTCACTTGGCTCCCTACTGGTCCTTGCGTAAAGAGCTGACAACGTTGTCCGACGCAGGGAGGGACGCCGCGCATGCAGCGCAGAGTACGGCACAGATGGGGTCCGGCGGTCGTCATCACGGCCGCCTTCGTCACGGCACTCGGCTCGCAGGGGGCCGCGGTCGCCCTGCCCGGCAAGGCCCCGGCCGCCGCACGGGAGTTCAGCTCCTCGTTCGAGGCCGGCGAGCCTGCGCCGGACTGGCTGAACACCGTCGACACCGGCCCGGACGGCGCCAAGCGCGCCTCGGGCGTGGACGGCGGCTACAGCACCGGCATCCCGGGCAACGTGGCCGACCACATCACCGAGGTCCGGGCCAGCGCGGAGAACACCGACGGCGGGGAGGTGAAGGAGAACCTCGTCGACGGCGAGTCCGGCACCAAGTGGCTGGCGTTCGAGCCCACCGGCTGGGTCGAGTTCGACTTCGACAAGCCGGTGAAGATCGCCCGTTACGCCTTCACCTCGGCCAACGACCACGCCGAGCGCGACCCGAAGGACTGGACCCTCAAGGGCTCCACCGACGGCAAGGACTGGAAGACCGTCGACACCCGCTCCGGCGAGAGCTTCGCCGAACGGTTCCAGACCAACACCTACGACCTGGCCGAGCCGGCCGAGTACCAGCACTTCCGGCTCGACGTCACGAAGAACAACGGCGCCCCGGACATACTCCAGCTGGCCGAGGTGCAGTTCTCCACCGGCGCCGACGGCGATCCCGTCCCGCAGGACATGCTCTCGCTGGTCGACCGCGGCCCGAGCGGCTCCCCGACCGCGAAGTCGGGCGCCGGCTACACGGGCAAGAGCGCCCTGCGCTACGCCGGCCGGCACACCGCGAAGGGCCGGGCATACTCGTACAACAAGGTCTTCGACGTCAACATAGCGGTGCTGCCCGACACCCAGCTGTCGTACCGGCTCTACCCGTCGATGGCCGACGGCGACCGCGACTACGACGCCACCAACGTCGCCGTCGACCTCGCCTTCACCGACGGCACCTACCTCAGCCAACTGGGCGCGAGCGACCAGCACGGCTTCCTCCTGAGCCCGCAGGGCCAGGGCGAGTCCAAGACGCTGTACGTCAACCAGTGGAACAACGTGGTCTCCCGGATCGGTTCGGTCGCCGCCGGCAGGACGATCGACCGGATCCTGCTCGCCTACGACTCCCCCACCGGCCCGGCGAAGTTCCGCGGCTGGCTGGACGACGTGGTGATCGCCCAGGTGCCGCAGGAGAAGCCGAAGGCGCACCTGTCGGACTACGTGCTGACCACCCGCGGCACCAACTCCAGCGGCAGCTTCTCGCGCGGCAACAACTTCCCCGCGACCGCGCTGCCGCACGGCTTCAACTTCTGGACGCCGGTGACCAACGCGTCCTCGCAGAGCTGGCTGTACGAGTACGCGCACGCGAACAACGACGCCAACCTGCCGACCCTCCAGGCGTTCAGCGCCAGCCACGAGCCCAGCCCCTGGATGGGTGACCGGCAGACCTTCCAGGTGATGCCGTCCGCCGCCGCCGGCACCCCGGACACCGGCCGCGCCGCCCGCGCCCTCGCCTTCCGGCACGAGAACGAGACCGCGCGGCCGTACTACTACGGGGTGCGCTTCGAGAACGGCCTGACGGCGGAGATGGCGCCGACCGACCACGCCGCCGCGCTGCGCTTCACCTACCCGGGCGACGACGCGAGCGTGATCTTCGACAACGTCACCAACCAGGGCGGTCTGACCCTGGACACCGCGCACGGCGTCGTCACCGGCTACTCGGACGTGAAGTCCGGGCTGTCCGCCGGCGCCACCCGGCTGTTCGTCTACGGCGTCTTCGACAAGCCCGTGACCAGCGGCTCGGCCGCCGGCGTCACCGGCACCGTGCGCCTCGACGCGGGCAAGGACCGCACGGTCACCCTGCGCCTTGCCACCTCCCTCATCAGCGTCGACCAGGCGAAGGACAACCTGCGCCAGGAGATCCCGGACGGCACCTCCTTCGACACCGTCAAGGCGGCCGCCCAGCACTCCTGGGACCAGCTGCTCGGCAAGATCGAGGTCGAGGGCGCCACGCCCGACCAGCTGACCACGCTCTACTCCAACCTGTACCGGCTGTACCTGTACCCGAACTCGGGCTCCGAGAAGGTGGGCGGCAAGGACCGGTACGCCTCCCCGTTCTCGCCCGCGGCCGGCCAGAACACCCCGACGCAGACCGGCGCGAAGATCGTCGACGGCAAGGTGTACGTCAACAACGGCTTCTGGGACACCTACCGGACCACCTGGCCCGCGTACTCCCTGCTGACGCCCGGGCAGGCCGGTGAGATGGTCGACGGGTTCGTGCAGCAGTACAAGGACGGCGGCTGGACCGCCCGCTGGTCCTCCCCGGGCTATGCCGACCTGATGACCGGCACCTCCTCGGACGTGGCCTTCGCGGACGCCTACGTCAAGGGCGTGCCCATGGACGCGAAGACGGCGTACGAAGCGGCCGTGAAGAACGCGACGGTGGTGCCGCCGTCCTCCGGCGTGGGCCGCAAGGGCATGACCACCTCGCCCTTCCTCGGCTACACCAGCACCGCCACCGGCGAGGGCCTGTCCTGGGCAATGGAGGGCTACAACAACGACTACGGCATCGCGCAGATGGGCGAGGCCCTCTACAAGAAGACCGGAGAGAAGCACTACCAGGAGGAAGCGGAGTACTTCCGCAACCGGGCCCAGGACTACGTCAAGCTGTTCGACTCGCGGATCGGCTTCTTCCAGGGCCGCAACGCCCAGGGCGACTGGCGCCTCGACCCGTCGAAGTACGACCCGCGCGTGTGGGGCTACGACTACACGGAGACCAACGGCTGGGGCTACGCCTTCACCGCCCCCCAGGACAGCCGGGGCCTGGCGAACCTCTACGGCGGCCAGAAGGGCCTCGCGGACAAGCTCGACACGTACTTCGCCACGCCGGAGACGGGGTCCTCGGAGGTCGCCGGCTCCTACGGCGGCATCATCCACGAGATGACCGAGGCGCGGGACGTGCGGATGGGCCAGTACGGCCACTCCAACCAGCCCGCCCACCACGTGATCTACATGTACGACGCGGCCGGCCAGCCCGCCAAGGCCCAGGCGAAGGTCCGCGAGGTGCTCTCCAGGCTCTACGTGGGCAGCGAGATCGGCCAGGGCTACCTCGGCGACGAGGACAACGGCGAGCAGTCGGCCTGGTACGTGTTCTCCGCGCTCGGCTTCTACCCGCTGGTCATGGGCAGCGGTGAGTACGCTGTCGGCTCCCCGCTGTTCACCAAGGCGACCGTGCACCTGGAGAACGGCCACGACCTGGTGATCAAGGCGCCGAAGAACAGCGCGAAGAACGTGTACGTGCAGGGCGTGCGGCTCAACGGCAAGGCGTGGAACTCGACGAGCCTGCCCCACTCCGTCCTCTCCCGGGGCGGCACCCTGGAGTTCGACATGGGTCCGCGGCCGTCGTCCTGGGGCACCGGGAAGAGCGCGGCGCCGGTGTCGATCACGACCGGCAACAAGGCGCCGTCGCCCCGGTCCGACGTCCTCGAGGGGGACGGGCCGCTGTTCGACGACACGTCGGCCACGGAGGCGACCGTGACGTCGGTGGACCTGCCGGTGTCCGGCAGGGTCAAGGCCGTCCAGTACACCCTGACCTCGCCGGCCGACCGCACCAAGGCCCCGACCGGCTGGACGCTGCAGGCCTCCACCAACGGCAAGACCTGGAAGACGGTGGACAAGCGCTCCGGCGAGTCCTTCGCCTGGGACAAGCAGACCCGCCCCTTCACGATCACCGCACCGGGCATGTACCAGCAGTACCGCCTGGTCCTGGACAGCGCCTCCACGCTGGCGGAGGTGGAGCTGCTGGCCTGACGCACCTCCGTACGGCATGAGGAAGGGGCGGGGCCGACGGGCCCCGCCCCTTCGTGCTGCTCGGCACAGAGGTCAGTCCGTGGCGAGGGTGAAGACGTGCAGGTCGGCGTTGTCCGGCAGGCGCACGCTGCTGATCCGCCTGCCTGCCGGGGCCTCGTACGGCTGGGTGGCGAAGACGTAGGTCGTCACCACGTCCTTGTCGGTACCCGCGACGTTGCGGTACGCGGTCCTGGCCACCACCGTGTTGCCGTACTGGACGGTGCCTCCGCCTCCGCCGACGGTCCAGTCGGTGAAGGACAGGTCGACGGTGCCGGTGGTGCCGTCGGTGTAGGTGACGGTGGCCTTGGTCTGCTGGTTGCCGTTGACCGCGCTGCCGACGAAGGACAACCGGGCAGCGGGGGTGGCCAGTTCGATGCTCTGACCGGCCGCGGAGGCGTTGTCCGGGCGTCCGCTCGGCGAGTCCGGCCAGGTGAAGGCCAGGCCGTCCACCGTGCCCTGCCCGCCCGGCGTCAGGCCGGCCGCCGCCAGGGCCTGGCGGGAGTAGCTCCAGCCGCCCCCGTCGTAGTCGGCCTCGTCGTGGTCGCCCTCGTCGTCCGAGATCCCGGTGTTGTCGTAGGCGGCCAGCAGGCTGCCCGGGGCCGCCACCGTGAGGGCCACCGGCTGCTCGTAGGACTGGGTGCCGGAGGTGACCGTGACCTTCGCGTCGTAGAAGCCCTGTTCGGCGTCCGGCGCGGCGGTGAGCGTGATCCGCTGGGCGCCGCCGGTCACCGTGCCCTCGGCGGGGGTCGCCGTGATGCCGGACGGGGTCCGGACACCGAAGCGGACCTCGGGCCCCTGGCCGCCGTTCAGTGACAGGGCCCGCACGTCGATCGTCGTGCTGTCGCCGGGCGCGAGCGTCGCCGTGGTCGGGCCCACGCCGATCTGGTACGGCTGCTCACCCTCCCGGAAGGAGGGCGGGGCGGCCGACGGAGCGCTGCCCCAGGTACGGTCGGGGGTGGCGGAGAGGGTGTAGTCGAGCCGGCCGCCGTCACGGACGAAGCTCGCCGGCAGCCAGGGGCGCTCGCTCTCCTTGCCGTTCGCCTTCAGGGACCGGACGTACGGGGATCCGGCCGCCGCACCCGTGGCGCGGACGGAGATGTCCTTGCCGTGCGCCCGGTGGATGTCGATCCGCTCGAACAACGGGGAGGCAAGGACGAGTTCGGCGCGGGAGGGTACCTGCGGATACATGCCCATCGCCGAGAAGACGTACCAGGCCGACATCGCGCCGAGGTCGTCGTTGCCGGGGATGCCACCCGGCTGCGTCGTCCACAGTTGCCGCATGGCGGCGCGGACGGTCTCCTGCGTCTTGTAGGGCGCGCCCGCGTAGTCGTACAGGTAGGGGACGTTGATCGAGGGCTCGTTGTCGAGTTCGGACTTGGCGCCGCCGCTGCCGGTGAACGCCCAGCCGCCGTCGGCGTCGTGGAAGAAGTCGTCCAGGCGGGCGAGCGCCGCCTCCCGGCCGCCCATCGCCGCGAAAAGGCCGGCCGGGTTGTGCTGGACCATCCAGGTGTACTGGGCCGCCGTGCCCTCGACGAAGCCGTTGCCGGTGTCCGGGGTGAAGCCGGTGACCCAGCTGCCGTCGGCCTTGCGGTTGGCGATGTAGCCGCCGGAGGGGTCGGCGGCGACGTTGAAGTTGTTCTGCCACCACTGGGCGCGCTCGGTGAAGGCGGCGGCGGTCTTCTTCTGCCCGGCCGCTTCGGCGAGTTGAGTCAGGGCGAAGTCGGACGTGGACATCTCCAGCGTCTCGGCGGCGCCGCCCCAGGCGTTGGAGACGGACGGCATGTAGTGCAGCTTCAGGTACTTGTCCAGGGAGGGCCGCTGGCCCGCCGACAGGACCGGTTTGCCCGCCGGGGACAGGTCCTGCTCGGTCGGCACCGTCGCCGCCTTCACCAGGGAGGCGAGGGCCCCCTTCAGGTCGAAGTCCGTGCCGCCGAAGGCGTGGATGCCGGCGAGGGCCGTCGGCGAGGGGTCGCCGTTCATGACGTGGGTGCCGCTCGCGCCGTGCAGCCAGCGGTCCCACACACCGCCGTTCTGGCGGGCCAGCTCGTACAGGGACTGGGCCACGTCCGAGCCGGTGTCCGGGCTGAGCAGGGTCAGCAGTTGCACCTGGTCGCGGTACTGGTCCCAGCCGGAGAAGGTGCCGTACTGGGCCTGGTGGCCGCGGCCCACGGTGTGCACCTTGTCGTCGGCGCCGCGGTATCTGCGGTCGGCGTCGCTGATGACGTTGGGGTGCATCAGGGAGTGGTAGAGCGCGGTGTAGAAGGTGGTGCGCTCGTCATCGGTGCCGCCGCCGACGCGGATCGCGCCCAGTCGCTCCCGCCAGGCGCGGCGGGCGGCGTCCTTGACCGAGTCGAAGGAGCGCTGGGGCGGGTTCTCCGCGGCCAGGTTCGCCTCGGCGCCGGCCCGGCTGACGTAGGAGATGCCGACCTTGACGCCGACCGGGCCGGTGCCCGGCGCGAACTCCACATAGCCTCCGGCGCCCTTGCCCGCCACGGGCCTGCCGCCGCTGGAGAAGCCTCCGGCACCGCCGCTCGCCGAGGTCGAGCCCGGGCTCAGCTTGTCGTCCTGCCAGGTGCCGGTCGCCTTGAAGGCCCGGTCGAAGCGGGCGGTGAAGTACAGGGTGTAGTAGGCGCGGCGGCCCTCGGGGTCGAGGTAGCCGCAGAAGTTGCCGGAGGTGACGGACCCGGAGACGGTGCGCTTGGCCGGGTCGATGGTGATCGACGAATCGGTCGAGCCCACCTCGGAGTTGGCGGTCCGGATCAGCAGGGAGGCGGGTTTGCCCTGCGGGTAGGTGAAGCGGGCCGAGCCGGTGCGCTCCGTCGCCGTGAGGTCGGCGGTGACGCCGGAGGCGAGGCCCACCGTGTAGTGGCCGGGCTCCGCGTGCTCGTCGGTGTGGCTGAAGCCCGAGGCGTAGACGGCGTCCTTGGTGTCGGCGGCGGGCGAGGAGGTGACCTCTCCGGCGTACGGGAAGAACGGGATGTCACCGCTGCCGCCCGCGCAGCCGGTGCCGGACATGTGGGTGAGGCTGAAGCCGCGGATGCGGGTGGCGTCGTACTGGTAGCCGCCGGGCGCGGCCGTCCTCGTGGCGTCGCCGTTGGTGTTCTCCGGGCTGAAGGAGAGCATCCCGAACGGTGTGACGGCACCGGGGAAGACGTTGCCTCCGTTCCTGGTGCCGATCAGCGGATCGACGTACCCGGTCGGATCCGTGACCAGACCGTGTGAGGAACCGGGCGGTGCGGTGGTCGCCGCAAGGGCGGGGGTGGCACCGCCGACCGCGAGCACCGCGGCCAGCAGCAGGGATGATGTCGGACGGAATCGCATGACGCGGCCCCTCCTCCTCCGGACGGGTCGCGCACCACGGGTCGCACAAGCCTCAGGGACAGTAGCGTGCGCCGGTGGTCTCACGGAAGACCGCGTACCGGTGCGCAGGCGCGCCCCGTGCTTACGCGGGCGAAGTCCTGGACACGGGCATTGACATCGTTGTCGGCACACGCAGTACAGTCATGTACAGACCAATCACGACAACGTTGTCGCACCAGGGTGTCGCACAAGCCGGCGTCACCGGTGGGTGAGGTGGGAGAACTCCGAGTGACGGGTTCCGGTCCGTCGCCGTGGGAGCGCTCCCACCTCACTGGTGAGTGAAGCTAGCGCGGACGGCGGCTGCTGTAAACGCCTGACGCACGTCCGGCGCACGTCCTGGCACGCGACCGGGACACGTCCGGCGCCAAAAGGGCGGGGCCGCACCCCCGTTGCCGGGGATGCGGCCCAACTGCCCTGCCTGATTGGTTACTTGCGGATCAGGCTGCGCAGCACGTACTGCATGATGCCGCCGTTGCGGTAGTAGTCGGCCTCACCGGGGGTGTCGATGCGGACGACCGCGTCGAACTCGACACCGGTGTCGGTGGTGACCTTCATCGTGCTCGGCGTGCGGCCGTCGTTGAGCTCGGTGACACCGGTGATGGAGAAGGTCTCCTCGCCGGTCAGACCGAGGGAGGCGGCCGACTGGCCCTCCGGGAACTGGAGCGGCAGGACGCCCATGCCGATGAGGTTCGAGCGGTGGATGCGCTCGTAGGACTCGGCGACGACGGCCTTGACGCCGAGCAGCGCGGTGCCCTTCGCGGCCCAGTCGCGGGACGAGCCGGAGCCGTACTCCTTGCCGGCCAGGACGACCAGCGGGATGCCCTGCTCGATGTAGTTGCGCGAGGCGTCGTAGATGAAGGAGACCGGAGCGCCGTCCTCGGTGAAGTCGCGGGTGTAGCCGCCTTCCGTCCCCGGCGCGATCTGGTTGCGCAGGCGGATGTTGGCGAACGTGCCGCGGATCATCACCTCGTGGTTGCCGCGGCGGGAACCGTAGGAGTTGAAGTCGCGACGCTGCACGCCGTGCTCGGTGAGGTACTGGCCCGCCGGGGTGTCGGCCTTGATGGCACCGGCCGGGGAGATGTGGTCGGTGGTGACCGAGTCGCCCAGCTTGGCGAGCACCCGGGCGCCGGCGATGTCCTCGACCGGGGCCGGGTCCATGCCCATGCCCTCGAAGTACGGGGGCTTGCGGACGTAGGTGGACTCGGCGTCCCACTCGAAGGTGTTGCCGGTCGGGATCGGCAGCGACTGCCACTGGGCGTCGCCGGCGAACACGTCGGAGTAGGACTTGGAGAACATGTCCTCGCCGATGGCGTTGGCCACGACGTCGTTGACCTCGGCCTCGGTCGGCCAGATGTCCTTCAGGTGGACCGGGTTGCCGTCCTGGTCGACACCGAGCGCGTCCTCGGTGATGTCCACCTTCATGGAGCCGGCGATGGCGTAGGCGACGACCAGCGGCGGGGACGCCAGGTAGTTCATCTTGACGTCGGGGTTGATCCGGCCCTCGAAGTTGCGGTTGCCGGAGAGGACCGAGGTGACCGCGAGGTCGTGCTCGTTGACGGCCTTGGAGACCTCCTCCGGCAGCGGGCCGGAGTTGCCGATGCAGGTGGTGCAGCCGTAGCCGACGAGGTTGAAGCCCAGCTTGTCCAGGTACGGGGTCAGGCCGGCCTTGTCGTAGTAGTCCATGACGACCTTGGAGCCCGGCGCCAGCGTGGTCTTGACCCACGGCTTGCGGGTCAGGCCCTTCTCCACCGCCTTCTTGGCCACCAGCGCGGCGGCGACCATGACGTACGGGTTGGAGGTGTTGGTGCACGAGGTGATGGCCGCGACGGTGACCGCGCCGTGGTCCAGCTCGTAGGTGGTGCCGTCGGGGGCGGTGACCGGGACCGGGTTGGACGGGGCGCCGTTGGGGTGGACGGCCGGGGCGTCGGAGGCCGGGAAGGACTCCACGCCCGCCTCGTCGACGGTGTCGACGTAGTTGCGGACGTCCTGCTTGAACTGCTCGGCGGCGTTGGCCAGGATGATGCGGTCCTGCGGGCGCTTCGGGCCGGCGATGGACGGCACGACGGTGGACAGGTCCAGCTCGAGCTTCTCGGAGTAGTCCGGCTCGGCGCTCGGGTCCAGCCAGAGGCCCTGCTGCTTGGCGTACGCCTCGACGAGCGCGAGCTGCTGCTCGGTGCGGCCGGTCAGGCGCATGTAGTTGATGGTCTCGTCGTCGATCGGGAAGATCGCGGCGGTGGAGCCGAACTCCGGCGACATGTTGCCGATGGTGGCGCGGTTGGCCAGGCTCGTCGCAGCCACGCCCTCGCCGTAGAACTCGACGAACTTGCCGACCACGCCGTGCTTGCGCAGCATCTCGGTGATGGTCAGCACCAGGTCGGTGGCGGTGGTGCCGGCGGCCAGCTCGCCGGTGAGCTTGAAGCCGACGACGCGCGGGATCAGCATGGAGACCGGCTGGCCGAGCATGGCGGCCTCGGCCTCGATGCCGCCGACGCCCCAGCCGAGGACGCCGAGGCCGTTGACCATGGTGGTGTGCGAGTCGGTGCCGACCAGGGTGTCGGGGTAGGCCTTGCCGTCGCGGACCATGACGACGCGGGCCAGGTGCTCGATGTTGACCTGGTGGACGATGCCGGTGCCCGGCGGGACGACCTTGAACTCGTCGAAGGCGGTCTGGCCCCAGCGCAGGAACTGGTAGCGCTCCTTGTTGCGGCCGTACTCCAGCTCGACGTTCTGCTTGAAGGCGTCGTTGGTGCCGAACTTGTCGGCGATGACGGAGTGGTCGATGACCAGCTCGGCCGGGGCCAGCGGGTTGATCTTCGCCGGGTCGCCGCCGAGCTCCTTGACGGCCTCGCGCATGGTGGCGAGGTCGACGACACAGGGCACGCCGGTGAAGTCCTGCATGATCACGCGGGCCGGCGTGAACTGGATCTCCTGCGACGGCTTGGCCTGGGAGTCCCAGCCGCCGAGGGCACGGATGTGGTCGGCGGTGATGTTCGCGCCGTCCTCGGTGCGGAGCAGGTTCTCCAGCAGCACCTTCAGGCTGTAAGGCAGTCGGGCCGAGCCCTCGACCTTGTCAAGCCGGAAGATCTCGTACGACTCGTCGCCCACCTGCAGCGTGCTGCGGGCGTCGAAGCTGTTCGCCGACACGACAGTCTCCTTCATTCATGTGCGCGTACCACCACGATCCTGCCGCCACGGCAACTCGAGCGATCCAGTAAGGTAAGGCTAAGTTAGGTCACCCTTACTGAGTGGCGGCTGTGGTGCACCCCGGCAGATATCTCGATGTCGAGATAACTCTAATACATGGGGGCCGGATGGTCATGCGCGGATCGACCGGGGTGACCGACGAGCGCCGCCCGCCCGGCGCCGCATACTGTTCACGTACTGCGCGTACGCCACCTGAACAGCACCACCTGCCGTCGGCGCGCCACCCGCGCAGCGCCGCATACCGCCCGCGCGCCGCCACACACCGCCGCACGCCCTCGCGCCCCCACCCACCCTCCACGGCGGTACACCGATGGGCAGAACCGAAATACCCGAACCTTTCGGGCGGCGTCGAACCCGTTGGGCAGAGCCTCACTGACGGCCCATCACTCGAATGGACCCCCCAAGAGGCGCCATCTCATATCTGAGATAACCTCAACCTCATGGCAGACGACTACCTCGTACGCATCGGCAAGCTCATCCGTGACGCCAGGCAGCACCGGGGCTGGACGCAAGCACAGCTGGCCGAGGCGCTCGGCACCAGCCAGAGCGCCGTCAATCGCGTCGAGCGCGGCAACCAGAACATCAGCCTTGAGATGATTGCCCGCATCGGCGAGGCCCTGGACAGCGAGATCGTCTCGCTGGGCTACGCGGGCCCCATGCACCTGCGGGTGGTGGGCGGCCGCCGGCTCTCCGGCGCGATCGACGTGAAGACGAGCAAGAACGCGTGCGTGGCGCTGCTGTGCGCCTCGCTGCTCAACAAGGGGCGCACGGTACTGCGCCGGGTGGCCCGGATCGAGGAGGTGTACCGCCTGCTGGAGGTGCTGAACTCCATCGGCGTGCGCACCCGCTGGATCAACGACGGCACCGACCTGGAGATCGTGCCGTCGGCCGACCTCGACCTGGACGCCATCGACGCCGAGGCCGCCCGCCGTACGCGGTCCATCATCATGTTCCTCGGGCCGCTGCTGCACTGGATGGACCACTTCAAGCTGCCGTACGCGGGCGGTTGCGACCTCGGCACGCGGACCATCGAGCCGCACATGATCGCGCTGCGCCGGTTCGGCCTCGACATCACCGCCACCGAGGGCCAGTACCACGCCGTGGTCGACCACGCCGTCCGCCCGGACCGCCCGATCGTGCTGACCGAGCGCGGCGACACCGTGACCGAGAACGCGCTGCTGGCCGCCGCCCGCCACAACGGCGTGACCGTCATCCGCAACGCCTCCTCCAACTACATGGTCCAGGACCTGTGCTTCTTCCTCGAGGTGCTCGGCGTCAGGGTCGAGGGCATCGGCACCACCACGCTCACCGTGCACGGCGTGCCGGACATCGACGTCGACGTCGACTACTCCCCCTCCGAGGACCCGGTGGAGGCGATGAGCCTGGTGGCCGCCGCCGTCGTCACCGAGTCGGAGCTGACGGTGCGCCGGGTGCCGATCGAGTTCCTGGAGATCGAGCTGGCGGTCCTGGAGGAGATGGGCCTCGACCACGACCGCACGCCCGAGTACTTCGCCGACAACGGCCGCACCCGGCTGGTGGACCTCACCGTCCGGCCCTCCAAGCTGGAGGCGCCGATCGACAAGATCCACCCGATGCCGTTCCCCGGCCTGAACATCGACAACGTCCCGTTCTTCGCGGCCATCGCGGCCTCCGCTCAGGGCAAGACCCTGATCCACGACTGGGTCTACGACAACCGGGCGATCTACCTGACGGACCTGAACCGCCTGGGTGGCCGCCTGCAACTCCTCGACCCGCACCGGGTCCTGGTCGAGGGCCCGACCCGCTGGCGCGCCGCCGAGATGATGTGCCCGCCGGCCCTGCGCCCCGCCGTGGTCGTCCTGCTGGCCATGATGGCCGCCGAGGGCACGTCGGTGCTGCGCAACGTGTACGTCATCAACCGCGGCTACGAGGACCTCGCCGAGCGGCTGAACTCGATCGGGGCGCAGATCGAGACGTTCCGGGACATCTGAGCGACGGCGCCTCGATCAGGTCCGTGAGCCCGGTCACCGCGACGGTTGTGGCGGCGACCGGGCATTTCACGTACTCGCGGCGGCGCCGGTCGATCGCCGTCGCCCACGTCACCGGGGTGGTGCGCTGTCGACGGCGTTCATTCGCCCCGAGCCGTTCCGTTGACCGAGCTGCGACCAGGCACGGCCACCGGATGCGCGTTGGTCTGGAAAGCGGTGCTCCCACCATGTGCCCACGCACAGGTGTCGCGGGGCAACTGGCAGGATTCGGCGGCAGCGAAGCCTTTCGAGACGTCCTGCCGACGGGGGAAAAGACATGACGACGCACACTGTGGGGGCTCAGCAGGACCGGCAGTCCGGTTGCGGGCAGGCCCGGGAGCGCGGTGCCCTGTCGCGGGCCCTGCTCTTCACGGTGACCGCACTCGTCGCCTGGGCCACGGGAGTGGCCGGCACCCGGCTCTACCAGTGGATCACCGCTCCGGACACATCCGCCGTCGACGCACAGGCCGCCAGGCTTGCCGAGGACCTACGGGGAGACGTGAACGCGGGCTTCTACTCGGGCGGCCAGACCTACGGGGGGCAGTTCACCGAGGGCACGCTCGTCGCCCAGGTCGAGGCGCACGGCGGAGCACTGCTCGGCGTCAGCACGGGGCAGGGTCCGACCGACGGTAACGTCCACACCGCGAAGGTGATGTTGGGACTGGTGCCGCCCGGCGGGGAGACCGTCGCCACGGACGCCTATCCCGTCCGCTGCTACCGCTACACGTTCAGTTTCGGCCCCCACAGCGTGACCCAGTCCGCCATGACCTGCCCGGCTTCGCGGACCGACGGCAAGCCCGGCAGCCTGACGGCGCAGATGGGCGCGCTCCTCGCGCGGCAGCCCACCGGCGCGTACGCGTACCGGCAGATGGCGACCGCGGGCTATGCGCATACTCCGGAGGGCGCCCTGGACTTCCTCAAGGACAAGCGGCTGATCGCCGCCGAGGACACCGTGAGCACGATGTCCGGTAGGGCTGAGGGCGGTGACGTGTACGTCCTCGCTCTGCGCATCAACGATGTCTGCCACTACCTGCGTATGGAATCGTCGTCCGCCGCGTCGCGCTTGATACCGCTGTGGGCCGCCCCGGCCGACGAGCAGAAGGCCTGTGGCGTGGAGCAGGCCGTGGCCGCTTCCACCCTGTACGGGATTGACCCCGCGAAGGCGGGGTGACAACCGCGCGGCCGAGAACACCTCGGCCGAAAGGGACCCGCGCGGGCAGCAGCTCGGGCTCCGCCGATGAGTTCTTGCGGGCTGCCGGGTCAGTACGGACATGACTGCTGAGAACAAGCCGCCGGTCGTCTCCCGCCGGGAGTGGCTGGCCGCCATCGACACCCTGCGCGCCCGGGAGAAGGAGCACACCCGAGAGGGCGACGCGATCGCTGCCGCACGGCGGCGGCTGCCCATGACCGAGGTGGACCCGTCGACTCCGCTCGCAGGAGGCAACGGAGTCGTTCCCCTGATCGACGTCTTCGAGGACCGCACCCAACTGTTCGTGTCGTATCACATGTGGCACGACGGCCACCCCGCCGCCGACCAGTGCGAGGGCTGCACCTTCTTCACCGGCCAGGTCCGCGAACTGTCCCATCTGCACCAGCGTGACATCACCTTCGCCGTCTTCTGCCAGGGCCCCTACGAGGAGTCCGACCGCTACCGCCGCTTCATGGGCTGGGACATGCCCTGGTACTCCGTGCCCGCCGAGTCTCACGAACGGCTCCTCGCCGGCCGCGGCTTCGGGATGAAAGCGATCTACCTCCGCGACGGGGACCGCGTCTTTGAGACGTACTGGACCACCGGCCGCGGCGTCGAACCCATGGCGCCCTCCTACGGCATCCTCGACATGACCGTCTACGGACGGCAGGAGACCTGGGAGGACTCCCCGCCCGGCTGGCCGCAGCCGTTCGAGACGCGTGGCCAGCAGTTCCGCAAGGACGGCCGGCCGACCGCGCAATGGGCACGGATCGCCGCCGGCCACGACGACGACCTCCACGGCGGGCAGCCCAGCACAGGCGGCTCAGGCTGCTGCTCGTGAACCCGCGCCCGACGGCCGTCGTGGCGGCGTCGTCAGGGCCCTGCGTGCCCTGCGAACCGGCCACACGGCTGCCGCCGCGCCCCGTCCGGCCCGCGTCGATGCGGGTCCGGGCGGGGTGCGGCGGCGCCTTCGGGATATGTCTGCGGTGGGCGAACGGCCCCAACAGGTGCAGTATCAGGGAGAATTAGGTGGTGACCTTCACGGTCCAGTCACACTCGCTGATGATCTGAAGCCGACGGTTTCCTGAGGTGTGCTGCGTACTGCTGCTCTTGCCGGTCTTGTCCATCTCGTTGACGAGCTTGTCCTCCTTGTCGAAGACAATGAAGTTGCCCTTGCCGCCGACGGCGGCCATGGCCTTGGTGCAGTCGAACGTGTAGGACAGCGTCCACTCGTCGCCGACCTTGAACGCCTTCGTGTCCTTGGTGCCGGAGCCCGTGAGGGTGAGCACCGTGGTCGGCTCGGCCTTCTGCGTGGGTGCGGGATCCGCCGCAGTTGTGGCGGCGGGCGCCTCCTCGGACTCCTTGGCCGACGGCGAAGCCGGTGCGCTCGCGGCCGGGTCGGCCCCGTCGCTCTTGTCGCTCTTGTCGTCGCTCCCGCAGCCGGAGACAGCGGCGCCGATCACGACGACGGCGAGCAGGCCGCCGAACCCCCACGTGGAACGACCTTCCTTCTTCCTCTCGGCCGACCGCTGCCAGGCCGTCTCCGGGCCGTCCTTCGGACAAGAGTTGGACACCCTCATCCCCCCTGTTCGTCTGAACTGCGAAGCCCCCTGGCCCCGCATCCTCAAGGCAGGACGCAGTTCATGGCGCCCTGGTTACAAGGGCCGGGAGACTTCCGTCGTCGCAGGTCACAAACGAGACGACCTTGGCGAGGCCGGCGTGTCCGGGCTGCCCCGCACCCGCAGGTACCGGGCAGCCCGGTGCGGGATCAGTCCTTGACGAGCGCCACGGTGCGGTGGCGTGTGGCGTGGATGTCCGGCAGCGGCAGGTTCCCGTGGGGGCGCAGTTCCACCAGGGCGACCTCCACGCGGGCCGGGCCGCGGGTGAGCCGGTCCGCCGTCACGGTGCCCGAGTTGTACCAGCGGTGGTAGGCGCCGTCGCACACGGCGCGGGTGCCGCCGATGCCGTAGCGGGTGGTCGAGGGTGCCTGGCTGATGGCGGCGCCGACGAAGACCGGGCCGCGTGTGTCGAAGCAGCGGTAGGTGCCGGAGACGATGATGGTGCCGTCCGCCGACAGATGGGCCGTCCGGCCGATGGTCACGTTGTCGCCCGGAGCGGCGGTGGCGGGTGTGCTCAGCGCGAGCACGGCTGCCGCCGCCGCGCCGAGGGCGCCGAGTGCGGGACGCAGGGGCATGGAAGAACCTCCCGGGGTGGCTCTGGAACAGGAGCTTCCACTCGTACCCGGTGCCCTTGACGGCGGCCGTGACCCTCACTCTTCGGCGGCGCGTGCCGGTCGACCACTTGGCCGACGTGCCCCGATCAGCCCTCGCCCAGTACGGCGAAGCCGTCCAGTTCCACCAGGGCACGCTCGTCCCACAGCCGTACGATCCCGACCACCGCCATCGCGGGGTAGTCGCGGCCCGCCAACCGGCGCCACACCCGGCCGAGTTCGGCGGCGTAGTCGCGGTAGCCGGTGACATCCGTGGTGTACACCGTCACCCGGGCCAGGTCCGAGGCGGTGCCGCCGGCCGCCGTGAGCGCGGTCAGCAGGTTGGTCAGCGCCCGCTCGAACTGCTCGGGCAGAGTCTCGCCGACCACCTTGCCGTCGGCGTCCAGTGCCGTCTGGCCCGCCAGGAACACCAGCCGTGAGCCGGTGGCGACCACCGCGTGCGAGAAGCCGGTGGGCGGGGACAGCGCGGGCGGGTTCACACGGTCGGCGGTCACAGGGCCTCCACGGGCGTACGCGGTTCGACGGTCACCGGGCCTCCGGGCGCGTACGCGGTTCGACGGTCGCAGAAGTCGGTCACCGACCCTCCCCCTGCTCGCCCAGCCCCGCGTACAGCTCCTTCGCGATGATCCCCCGTTGCACCTCGCTCGCCCCCTCGTAGACCCGGGGAGCCCGCACCTCGCGGTAGAGGTGTTCGAGCAGGTGGCCGCGGCGCAGGGCGCGAGCGCCGTGGAGTTGGACGGCCGTGTCGACGACGTACTGCGCGGTCTCGGTGGCGAGCAGCTTCGCCATGGCGGCGCGTCCGGGGACGCCGGGGGCTCCCTTGTCGTACGCCGTCGCCGCCGCGTACACCATCAGGCGGGCCGCCTCCGTGCGCAGGGCCATCTCGGCGACCTGGTGGGCGACCGTCTGGAGGTCCCTCAGCTTGCCGCCGAAGGCGTCCCGGCGGGCGGTGTGGGCGAGGGTGGCGTCCAGCGCTGCCTGCGCCATGCCCACGGCGAAGGCGCCGACGCTGGGGCGGAACAGGTTGAGGGTGCCCATGGCCACCCGGAAGCCGCGGTCCCTCTCACCGATCACGTCCTCGGCCGTGACGGGCACGCCGTCGAAGTCGAGCGAGCCGATGGGGTGCGGGGAGAGCATGTCCAGCGCGGTGCCGGTGAGGCCGGGGCGGTCGGCGGGCACCAGGAACGCGGTCACGCCCCGGGCGCCCGCGTCCGGGGTGGTGCGCGCGAAGACGGTGTAGAAGTCGGCCTCGGGGGCGTTGGAGATCCAGCACTTCTCGCCGGTGAGCCGCCAGCGGGAGGGGCCGTCCGGGCGGGCGGCCAGCGCCAGCGCCGCCGCGTCCGAGCCCGCGCCGGGCTCGCTCAGGGCGAAGGCCGCGACCGCGTCGCCGTCCGTCACCCGCGGCAGCCAGTGGGCGCGCTGGGCGGGGGTGCCGTGGGCGTGGACGGGGTGGGCGCCGAGGCCCTGGAGGGCGAGGGCGGTCTCGGCCTCGGTGCAGGAGTGGGCCAGGGACTCGCGCATGAGGCACAGCTCGAGGGCGCCGGAGCTGAACAGGCGCTCCAGCAGGCCGAGTCGGCCCAGTTCGGTGAGGAGCGCGCGGTTGACGCGGCCCGGCTCTCCCTTCTCGGCGAGCGGGCGCAGCCGGTCGGCGGCCAGGGCGCGCAACTCGGCGCACCAGGCCGCCTGTTCCGGTTCGAGCGAGAATGCGGGCATTCGCGGGTCCCCTCTCCCTCGCGGCCGACCGGGGCACCTCCACCGTATCGCGTGGCATTGACTGCCGTCACCAACACGATACGCTCCTTGTGCGAGCCCACCACGACAAGGGGGCGAACGGCCGTGGACACCTTGGACTCCGGCAGGGACGGCACCGCGCGGCAGACCGCCTCGGCGCATGTCGACACCTTCGCGCGCGACCACCTGCCGCCCCCGGACCAGTGGCCCGAGCTCCGCTTCGAGCTGCCGGAACTGCGCTACCCCGACCGGCTCAACTGCGCCGCCGAGCTGCTGGACCGTCCCGACGCCGGGCGCCCGGCGTTCCGTACCGCCGCCGGTCGGACGTGGACCTACGGCGACCTGCGCGCCCGCGTCGACCGCATCGCGCACGTGCTGACCGGCGACCTCGGTGTGGTCCCGGGCAACCGGGTGCTGCTGCGCGGCCCCACCACCCCCTGGCTGGCGGCCTGCTGGCTGGCCGTGCTCAAGGCGGGCGCGGTCGCCGTCACCGTGCTGGCCCACCAGCGTCCGCACGAGCTGCGCACGATGTGCGAGATCGCCCGGGTCCGGCACGCGCTGTGCGACGTCCGGGCGGTCGACGACCTGGCCAAGGCGGAGGTACCGGGGCTCGTCGTCACGACGTACGGGGGTGACGCCCCCGACGACCTGCTGCGCCGTCCGGCGCCGGGTGTGCCGTACCGGGCCGTGGACACCGCCGCCGACGACGTCGCGCTCATCGCGTTCACCTCGGGGACCACCGGGCGGCCCAAGGGCTGCGTCCACTTCCACCGGGACGTGCTGGCCGTCGCGGACACCTTCTCCCGCCATGTGCTCCGACCGCGCGCGGACGACGTGTTCGCGGGCAGTCCCCCGCTCGGTTTCACCTTCGGGCTCGGCGGGCTCGTGGTCTTCCCGATGCGCGCCGGCGCCTGCGCCCTCCTGCTCGAACAGGCCCATCCGCGGGAGCTGTTGTCCGCGATCGCCGAGCACCGGGTGTCCGTGCTCTTCACCGCCCCCACCGCCTACCGCGCGATGCTCGACGCGCTCGACTCCCACGACGTCTCCTCGCTGCGGCGCTGTGTGTCCGCCGGGGAGAACCTGCCCGCGGCCACCTGGCACGCCTGGCACGAGCGGACCGGGCTGCGCATCGTCAACGGCATCGGCGCCACCGAGCTGCTGCACATCTTCATCTCCGCGGCGGACGACGACATCCGGCCCGGTACGACCGGGGTGCCCGTGCCGGGGTGGCACGCGCGCGTGCAGGACGAGCACGGCGAGCCGGTGCCGGACGGAGTGCCGGGGCTGCTCGCCGTCCAGGGGCCGGTCGGCTGCCGCTACCTCGCCGACCCGCGGCAGCGCGTGTACGTGCGGGACGGCTGGAACGTCACCGGCGACACCTACGTCCGCGAGCCCGACGGCTACTTCCGGTACGTGGCCCGCGCCGACGACATGATCATCTCGGCCGGGTACAACATCGCCGGTCCTGAGGTCGAGGACGCCCTGCTGCGCCACCCGGACGTGGTGGAGGCGGCGGTCGTCGGGCGGCCCGACGAGTTGCGCGGGCAGGTCGTGGTCGCCTACGCCGTCCTGCGGCAGGGCGCGGGGCGGGACCCGGAGGCGCTGCGCGCTTACCTCAAGTCGGAGCTGGCGCCGTACAAGTGCCCGCGCGAGATCGTCTTCCTGGACGCGCTGCCGCGCACGGCCACCGGCAAGCTCCAGCGGTTCCGGCTGCGCGCCGACGGCGTCCAGCGGTGACGGCGAACCGCGGTGACGGTCAACGGCCGTGCCGGCGAAACGCAGTGACGGACAACGGCGGCGACCGCACGGCGGTGCCGGTACTCGGCGGTGACCGCACGCGGCCCCGTCGGTGACCAGCCGTGACGGTGACCAGCAGTGATACCGACGACCTAAAATGATCAACGTGTCCGAGCAGCAGGCGCTACACGCCCCGAGGTCCCTCATCGTCACGCTCTACGGCGCGTACGGCCGCTTCGTGCCCGGCCCCGTGCCCGTCGCCGAGCTGATCCGGCTGCTGGCCGCCGTGGGGGTGGACGCGCCGTCCGTGCGCTCCTCGGTGTCGCGGCTCAAGCGGCGCGGGCTGCTGCTGCCCGCCCGTACGGCACAGGCCGCGGCGGGGTACGAACTGTCCGCGGAGGCCCGGCAGTTGCTCGAGGACGGCGACCGCCGCATCTATGCCACGGCACACCCCGGTGACGAGGACTGGGTGCTCGCCGTCTTCTCCGTACCGGAGTCGGAGCGCAACAAGCGGCACGTGCTGCGTTCCCGACTGGCGGGGCTCGGCTTCGGCACGGCGGCGCCCGGCGTGTGGATCGCCCCGGCCCGCCTGTACGAGGAGACCCGGCACACGCTGCGGCGGCTGGGCCTGGACCCGTACGTGGACTTCTTCCGCGGCGAGCACCTGGGCTTCACGCCGACCGCTCAGGCGGTCGGGCGGTGGTGGGACCTGGCCGCGATCGCCGCGCAGCACGAGGCGTTCCTCGACCGGCACGCGCGCGTGCTGCGTGCCTGGGAGAAGCGTGCGGACACCCCGCCGGAGGCGGCCTACCGCGACTACCTCCTCGCCCTGGACTCCTGGCGCCATCTGCCCTACGCCGATCCGGGACTGCCCGCGCGGCTGCTGCCCGCCGACTGGCCCGGTGCCCGCTCGGCCGCCGTCTTCCGGGGGCTGCACGAGCGGCTGCGGGACGCGGGCGCCGGGTTCGCCGGGCTCTGAGGCTCCGTGGCTCCGCGGCCTTGAGGCTCCGGCAGCGCTCAACCGCCCAGTTGCAGGCGGGGCTTGGGCGCGTCGGTACGGCCGGTCTGCGGGCGGCGGCTGCCCGCCCGGTAGGGCGCGGGCCAGACGGTGGCCGGGCCCGCGTAGCCCTGCTCGGCGGCGGCGTGCAGGGTCCAGTGCGGGTCGTACAGGTGCGGGCGGGCCAGCGCGCACAGGTCCGTACGCCCGGCCAGGATCAGGGAGTTGACGTCGTCCCAGGAGGAGATCGCGCCGACCGCGATCACCGGTACGCCCACCTCGTGGCGGATCCGGTCGGCGAAGGGCGTCTGGTACGACCGTCCGAACTCGGGGTGTTCGTCGGCGACCACCTGTCCGGTCGACACGTCGATCGCGTCGGCGCCGTGCGCGGCGAAGGCGCGGGCGATCTCCACGGCCTCGGCGGCACTCGTGCCGCCCTCGGCCCAGTCGCTGGCGGAGATCCGCACGGTCATCGGGCGATCCTCGGGCCACACTCCGCGTACGGCGTCGAAGACCTCCAGCGGGAAGCGCAGCCGCTTGTCCAGTGAGCCGCCGTAGGCGTCGGTGCGCCGGTTGGTCAGCGGGGAGAGGAACCCGGAGAGCAGATAGCCGTGGGCGCAGTGCAGTTCGAGCAGGTCGAAGCCGGCCCGGGCGGCACGCCGCGCGGCGGCGGTGAACTGCTCGCGGACGTCGGTGAGCTGGGCCCGGGTGAGCGGGCGCGGGATCTGGCTGTCCGGCCGGTACGGCAGCGGGGAGGCGGCCACCAGCGGCCAGTTGCCCTCCGGCAGCGGTTCGTCGATGCCCTCCCACATCAGCCGGGTCGAGCCCTTGCGCCCGCTGTGGCCGAGCTGCACGCCGATCGCGGTGTCCGGGGCCTGTCCGTGCACGAAGTCGGTGATCCGCCGCCAGGCCTCGGCCTGTCCCGCGGTCCACAGGCCGGCGCAGCCCGGGGTGATCCGGCCCTCGGGGGCGACGCAGACCATCTCGGTCATCACCAGGCCCGCGCCGCCGAGCGCCCGGGCGCCCAGGTGGACGAGGTGGAAGTCGCCGGGGACGCCGTCGGTGGCCGAGTACATGTCCATGGGCGAGACGACGACCCGGTTGCGCAGGGTCAGTCCGCGCAGCCGGAACGGGGTGAACATGGGCGGCGTCCCGGGCGGGCAGCCGAACTCGCGCTCCACGGCGTCGGTGAAGCGGGGATCGCGCAGCCGGAGGTTGCCGTGGGTGACGCGGCGGCTGCGGGTGAGCAGGTTGAAGGCGAACTGGCGGGGCGGCTGGTCGAGGTAGCGGTCCAGGTTCTCGAACCACTCCAGGCTGGCCCGGGCCGCGCGCTGGGTGGAGGCGACGACCGGTTTGCGCTCCTCCTCGTAGGCCGCGAGTGCCTCGGCCGGCGACGGCTGTTCGTCCAGGCAGGCGGCGAGCGCGAGGGCGTCCTCGACGGCGAGCTTGGTGCCGGAGCCGATCGAGAAGTGGGCGGTGTGGGCGGCGTCGCCGAGCAGCACGAGGTTGCCGTGCGACCAGTGCTCGGTGACGACCGTGCGGAAGGTGGTCCACGCGGACTTGTTGGAGCGCAGCGGCCGCCCGCCGAGCGCGTCCGCGAAGATCTTGGCGCAGCGCTCGACGGACTCCTGTTCGTCCATGAGGTCGAAGCCGGCCGCGTGCCACACCTCCTCGCGCAGCTCGACGATCACGGTCGAGGCGTCCGGCGCATACGGATAGCCGTGCAGTTGCATCGCGCCGTGCTCGGTCTCGGCGATCTCGAAGCGGAAGGCGTCGAGGGCGTGGTCGGCGGCCAGCCAGATGTAGCGGCAGCGGTGGCCGGTCACCCGGGGTCGCAGGACGTGGGCGTAGGCCTCGCGGGTGGCGCTGTGCACGCCGTCGGCGGCGACGACCAGGTCGTACGTCCGTGTCAGGCGCTCGGGGTCCGGTGCCTCGGTGCGAAAGCGCAGGTCGACGCCGAGTGCGCGGCAGCGGTCGTGCAGGATGCGCAGCAGCCGCCGTCTGCCGAGCGCGGCGAAGCCGTGGCCGCCGGAGGTGTGCCTCACGCCCCGGTGCACGATGTCGATGTCGTCCCAGCGCACGAACTCCCGGCGCAGGGCCTCGTAGACCACCGGGTCGGCGTGTTCGATGCCGCCGAGCGTCTCGTCGGAGAGCACGACGCCGAACCCGAAGGTGTCGTCGGGCGCGTTGCGCTCCCAGACGGTGATCTCACGGGCCGGTTCGAGCCGTTTCAGCAGGGCCGCGGCGTACAGGCCGCCGGGTCCGCCGCCGATGACCGCGACCCTCATGGCACCGGCCACCGGCGGTCACCTCCCCCGCCACTTCGGCGGGCGCTTCTCGGTGAAGGCCGCGTGGAACTCGGCGTAGTCCTCGCCGTTCATCAGCAGGGCCTGGGTGGAGGCGTCCAGTTCGACCGCGGCGGACAGGGGCATGTCCAGTTCGGCGGTGAGCAGGGCCTTGGTCTGGGCGTGGGCCAGGGCGGGGCCGTCGGCCAGCCGGCGGGCCAGGGCCCGTGCGGCCTCGTCGGCGCTGCCCTCGTCGGTGAGGTGGCTGATCAGGCCGATCCGCTCGGCCTCGGCCGCCCGGACCGGCTCGCCGAGCATCAGCAGCCGCGTGGCGTGGCCGAGCCCGACCACGCGGGGCAGCAGATAGGCGGCGCCCATGTCGCCGCCGGACAGGCCGACGCGGGTGAAGAGGAAGGCGAACCGGGCGGTGGGGTCCGCGACCCGGAAGTCCGCGGCCAGCGCCAGGACCGCTCCCGCCCCGGCCGCCACCCCGTGCACCGCCGCGATCACCGGGAAGGGGCACTCCCGTACGGCCCGCACGACCTGCCCGGTCATCCGGTTGAAGTCGACCAGGTCGGAGGTGTTCATGCTCAGGGTGGCGCCGATGATCTCGTCCACGTCGCCGCCTGAGCAGAAGCCGCGGCCCTCGCCGGCCAGTACCAGGGCGCGCACGGCCCGCTCGCGGGACAGTTCGGCGAGCAGGTCGCGCAGGTCGGCGTAGGCGCCAAAGGTGAGCGCGTTGAGCTTGTCGGGGCGGGCGAGGGTGACCGTGGCGACGCCGTCGGCGCGCTCGACGCGCAGATGGCGCCAGTGGGAGGTGCGCTCGGTGGAGCCGGTGAAGGGACTCATGACGTAGGGCCTCCTCGGGGGGACTGCCACGCACCGCCGCCGCGGCGGGCCGCTGCCGCGACGGCTCGGCTCACCCCACCGAAGTTATCACCTGTTCATGACTGTCGTCACGAGTGCGCGATACATGTGCGTGCGCGGCACCGGCGGTCCCGGAGCCGAGGCCGCCTCAAGATCGCGTGGCGGGCCCCCGTACCATTCCCCTCGTCGAAAGCGGGACAACCTGGTGCTGATCACCGGGGCGCCCCCCGCCCCGAAACGGACCCACCTTGCCCGAGCCCCCTTCGGCCCCGGCCCACCCGTCGCCCGGCCACCGCCCCTCCCGGAGGCACTTCGTGCCGCCCCACCCGTCCTGGCGCGTCGCGCTGCCGCACTCGGCGGCCGCCGTGCCGGTGGCCCGCGCCCTGGTCCGTGCGGCGCTGACCGAGCTGGAGGACACGGCCGACAGCGACACCGCGGAGCTGCTCACCGCGGAACTCGTCGCGAACGCGGTGGAGCACGCCGCGGGCCGGGGTCCGATAGAGCTGGTGGTGGAGCTGCTGCCGACCGGCTGCCACGTCGAGGTGCACGACCCGGACCCGGACCCGCCCGGCGCCCTGACCCGGCCGGGCCTCGCGGCCCCGGACCCCTGGCAGGAGCACGGGCGGGGCCTGCTGCTGATCCGCGCCCTCAGCTCCGCCTGCGGGCACCGCCGGACCGCCTCGGGCAAGGCGGTGTGGTTCAGACTGTCCGCGGCTCCGCCTCGGCCGCGCCCGGCGTGACCTGCGCTCCCTCGGCCCGCGCCGCCAGCCGGGAGTGCCGGCGCCCGTAGCCGGCGTACACCAGCAGGCCGACCACGAGGAAGCCGGCGAACTGGATCCAGGTCGTCCAGCCGGTCTCGTACATCAGGTACAGGGAGCAGCCGACGCCGAGCACCGGCAGCACCGGGTAGAGCGGCACCCGGAAGGTGCGGGCGAGGCCCGGCTCGCGGCGGCGCAGCGTGATCACGGCGATGTTGACGACGCCCATGATGGCAAGTGTGCCGATGGTGCACAGGTTGACCACGACGTCCAGCGACGCAAACGCCGCGGGGATCGCGAAGACCACGCCGACGATCAGGGTGCCGGCGACGGGTACCGAGGTGCGCGGCGAGACCCTCTGCAGGACGGGCGGCACGAGGCCGTCGCGGGACATCGACATCAGGATGCGGGACTGGGCGTACGTCACGGTCAGCACCACGGAGGCGATGGCGACGACCGCGCCGAAGGCGATCACGGCGCCGCCGACCGTGGAGCCGGTGACCGTGTTGACGACGTACGACAGGGCCGCGGGCCGGCCGCCGACCTGGTCACCGCCGATGGCGCCGATCGCGGCGAGCGCGACCGCGCAGTACAGCAGGGTGACCAGGCCGATGCAGACGAGGATCGCGACGGGGATGTGCCGGCGCGGGTTCCTGGCCTCCTCGCCGGCGGTGGTGATCGCGTCGAAGCCGATGAAGGAGAAGAACGCGGCGGTGGTGCCCGCGCCGATGCCGCCGATGCCGGCCGGCGAGAACGGGGTGAGGTTGCCGTGCCGGAAGGCGGAGAAGCCGATGGCGCAGAAGGCGACGAGGATGGCGAGCTTGAGCACGGCCATCGCGGCGGTCGCCCGGGCGCTCTCGCGCACTCCGCGCACCAGCAGCAGGCAGGCCATGGCGATGACGAGGACGGCCGGGACGTTGACGATCCCGCCGTCGCCGGGTCCTGCGGACAGGGCGGCCGGCAGCTGCCATCCGGTGAGGCTGTGCAGCAGCTCGTTGACGTACTGGCTCCAGCCGACGGCGACGGCGGAGATGGAGATGCCGTACTCGAGGAGCAGGCACCAGCCGACGAGGAAGGCGGTGGTCTCGCCGATGCCCGCGTAGGCGAAGGAGTACGAGGATCCGGAGACGGGGATCGCGCCGCCGAGCTCGGCGAACGAGAAGGCGGTGAACACGCAGGTGATCGCGGCCAGCACGAAGGAGACGACGACGGCGGGACCGGCCTGGGCGACCGAGTCGGACAGGCCGACGAAGATGCCGGTGCCGACGATCGCGCCGATGCCGAAGCAGACGAGCTGGAACAGGCCCATCGTGCGCTTGAGGCCGTGGCCCGCGCGGTCGGCGCCGGACTCGGCGACGAGGAGGGCCGGGGACTTGATGCGGGGAGCGGACATGCGGGGGTGGTGCTCGTTTCTGGTGGTACGGGGCGACCCGGGTGGGGGTCACGACGGCCGCGGAAGGGGGTGGTTCCGCGGCCGGCCGTCGGACATACGGGCGTTGCGGGGGTCAGGCCAGGGTGGCGACCATGATCGCCTTGATGGTGTGCAGCCGGTTCTCCGCCTCGTCGAAGACGACCGAGTGGGCCGACTCGAAGACCTCGTCGGTCACCTCCAGGGAGGTGCGGCCGTGGCGCTCGTGGATCTCACGGCCGACCTCGGTGCCGAGGTCGTGGAAGGCGGGCAGGCAGTGCAGGAACCTCACGTCCGGGTTGCCGGTGGCGCGCAGCACGTCCATCGTCACCGCGTACGGGGCCAGGGCCTCGATCCGCTCGTCCCAGGCCTCCTTGGGCTCCCCCATGGAGACCCAGACGTCGGTAGCGACGAAGTCGGCGCCGCGCACGCCCTCCTCCAGGGACTCGGTGAGGGTGATGCGCGCGCCGCTGGAGGCGGCCAGCTCGCGGGCCCGGTCGACGATCCCCTGGGCGGGCCAGTAGCTCTTGGGGGCGACGAGCCGTACGTCCATGCCGAGCAGGGCTCCGGTGACCAGGTAGGAGTTGCCCATGTTGAAGCGGGCGTCGCCGAGGTAGGCGAAGGCGGTCTCCGGCAGCGGCCTGGCGCAGTGCTCGGTCATGGTGAGCACGTCGGCGAGCATCTGCGTGGGGTGCCAGTCGTCGGTGAGCCCGTTGTAGACGGGGACGCCGGCGTGTGCGGCGAGCTCCTCGACGGTGTCCTGGCTGTCGCCCCGGTACTCGATCGCGTCGAACATGCGGCCGAGGACGCGGGCGGTGTCCTTCACGGACTCCTTGTGCCCGATCTGCGAGCCGGAGGGATCGAGGTACGTCGTCGAGGCGCCCTGGTCGGCGGTGGCCACCTCGAACGCGCAGCGGGTGCGCGTCGAGGTCTTCTCGAAGATCAGCGCGATGTTGCGGCCCCGCAGGTACCGCGTCTCGGTGCCGGCCCGCTTGGCGGCCTTGAGCTCGGCGGCCAGCTCCACCAGGCCGCGGAACTCCTCCGCGGTGAAGTCCAGCTCCTTGAGGAAGTGGCGGCCGGCGAAGCCGGTCGGGACGTGCACCATCGGGAAGCTCCTGGGGACGGGTGGAAGGGAGGCGAACCATGGAAGTCTATACGATGTTCCACATTTATATACGGAATCTCGCCGGGTCCGGGATGCGAACCGTCCCGGTCTGTTGAACTCTGGGAGTCGTGGCCCGGTCCCGCACTCCTGCGCCGGCCCGGCCGCCGGGACCCGCAGGGCGTCCGTGTCACCCGAGGATGCCAGGCGCGACTCTCTGCCCGATCGAGGTGGTAGCCGTGGATCTCAGGATGTCGGTCGAAGCCCGGGAAGAGTTCCTCGCAGGTCTCCACGTGGGAATCCTGGGGGTGAACGATCCTCGTGACAAGGGCGGCCCCTTGCTGGTCCCACTCTGGTACTCCTACCGGCCCGGTGGGCCGGTGACGATCGAGACCGGGCGCAAGACGCTGAAGGCCCGCCTCGTCCGCGAGGCCGGCCGGTTCAGCCTCTGCGTGCAGGACGAGTCGGCCCCGTACCGCTATGTGAGCGTGGAGGGGCCGGTCGTGGGCGTCGAGGACCCGGTGCCCCCGGCCGAGCACGAGGCGCTGGCCCACCGCTATCTGGACGCGGACACCGCGACGGCGTACCTGGCCGCCAACCAGGGGCAACTGGTCGACGACATCCTCATCCGCATGCGGCCCGAGCGGTGGAGGACGGCCGACTTCTCCGCCTTCGCCGCGGAGTTCGACGGCTAGTCCACCACTCCTCCGTTGGTCCTCTAGTCCTCCGTGCGGCAGGTGGTTCACGTGCGGCACAGACGGGACATCCCATGGTCACTGACTCGATGAGGCTTCCGGCAGCGCCGGCGTGGAACGCGGAGGCAATGCGGCACCCGCGCGATCGCTGTCTGCACGAGCTGTTCGACGCCCAGGCCGCACTGCGCCCGCGGGCGACCGCCTCCGTACAGCACGGCCGCGGCATGAGCTACGGCGAGCTGAAGGACCGCTCCGACGCGCTGGCCGCCCGGCTGCTCGCCTCCGGGGTGCGGCGCGGCGACGGGGTCGGCGTGTGCGGGGGCCGGTCGCCGGAGGCGCTGGTCGCCTTCCTGGGCATCCTCAAGACCGGTGCGGCGTACGTCCCGCTCGACGACGCCTCCCCGCCCGGGCGGCTCCAGGCGATGGCGGAGGACGCCGGGGTGCACACCGTGGTGACGCTGCCCGGCAGTGTGTGCCGCATCCGGCGGGTGCGCACCCGCATCGCCCTGGACGGGTCGGCGCCGGCCGCGCCGGCCGCGCTCCCGAGGAGCGAGGCGCGTCCCGGGGACTGCGCGTACGTGATGTTCACCTCCGGCTCGACCGGCCGTCCCAAACCCGTGGCGGTCCCGCACTGCGGCGTGGTCCGGCTGGCCGCCTCCGACCTGGTGTGGCAGCGGCCGCGCCCCGGTGAGCGCGTGCTGCACGCCTACGGCCTGTCCTCGGACGCCTCCACGATCGAGATCTGGTCCCCGCTGCTCGCCGGGGCCTGCGTGGTGATCGCCGACCAGGAGGAACTGCTGTCCCCGGCCGCCCTGGAGTCCCGGCTGCTGTCCGAACGGGTCAGCATCGCCTATCTGACCACCGGGGTGTTCCACCACATCGGGCGCACCAGGCCGTCGGCCCTGCGGTCCCTGCGGTTCGCCTCGGCCGGCGGCGAGGCGATGGACCCGGAGCTGGCCCGCGCGATCGTGGCGGCCTGCCCGGACACCACCGTGGTCAACTTCTACGGTCCGACCGAGAACAGCGTCGTCTCCACCGCGCACCTGGTGGACGGACTGCCGCCCGGCGCGACGGCGGTGCCGATCGGCCGGCCGCTGGAGAACTCCACCTGCTACGTCGTACGGGCGGACGGCACCCTCGCGGACGTCGGCGAGGAGGGCGAACTCCTCGTCGGCGGGGACGGGCTCGCACTGGGCTACCTCGGCGATCCCGCGCTGACCGCCGAGCGCTTCGTGGACAACCGCTTCGAGCCCGGTACGCGGCTGTACCGCACCGGTGACCGGGTGGTCCGGCGCGCGGACGGCATCCTCGAGTACCGGGCACGGGTGGACCGGCAGATCAAACTGCGCGGCCACCGCATCGAGCCCGACGAGGTGGAGGCGCGGCTGCGGGCGGACGACGCGGTCGGCGAGGCCGTCGTCGAACTGGAGGGCGACACCCTGATCGGGTACGTGACTCCGGCCCGGCCCGGCCGTGCGCTGCCGCTGGATCGCATCCGCGCGGGTCTCACCGCGTGGCTGCCCGCGGCCGCGGTGCCTGCCCGGCTGGTGGAGGTCGGGCGGTTCCCCGTGACCTCGGGGGGCAAGGTCGACCGCCGCCGGCTGCGCCTGCTGGCGGCCACGGGCGCGGCCACCGCCCCGGCGCCCGGGCGGCGCCCGGAACCGGGCCCGCAGGAGTCGACGGCGCGGGTGTGGCAGGTGGTGCTGGGCGTGCGTCCGGCGCCCGGGGACAGCTTCTTCGACCTCGGCGGCGACTCCCTGCTCGCGGCCGAGGCCGTCACCCGCACGCTGGCCGCCTTCGGCCTGGACGCCCGCAACGGCCGCACCCTGGTCCACAGTCTGCTGCGCTCCCCCACCCTGGAGGACTTCACCGCCGAAGTCGCCGCCCTCACCTCGGTCGAGGACCGGCGGACCCGGGCGGCCCCCGACGCCGACGCCGGCACCGTCGACTTCTGCGTGGAGGCGCGGCTGGGCTTCGCCCTGCCGTCGCCGCGCGGTCCGGAACCGGACTGGCACCACCCCCGGGAGGTGCTGCTGACCGGCGCCTCCGGCTTCCTCGGCGCCTTCCTGCTCGACCGGCTGCTGCGTCGCACCGGCGCCCGCGTGCACTGCCCGGTACGCGGCCGGGACGCCGCGCACGCCCGGCAGAAGGTGATGCGGAACCTGGCCCGCTTCGGCCTCGCCGGCACGGACGCCGCCGACCGTGTCGTGTGCTTCCCCGCGGACCTCGCCGAGCCCGGCCTCGGCCTGGAGCCGGGCCGCGCCGAGGAGCTGGCCGACTCCCTCGACCTGGTGCTCCACGCCGCCGCCCAGGTCAACTTCCTCTACCCGTACGAGGCGTTGCGCGGCGCCAACGTGGAGGGCACCCGGCAGCTCGTCGGCCTGGCGGCCGAACGTGCCGTGCCCGTGCACTTCTTCTCCACCATCGCGGTGCTGGCCGGCTTCGGCACCGCCGGTGTGCGGCACGTCGACGAGGACCTGCCGCTCGACCACGCCGACCGGCTCACCATGGGCTACGCCGAGAGCAAGTGGGTGGCCGAGGAGGTGCTGCGCGAGGCCGCCGGCCAGGGCCTGCCGGTGGCGGTGCACCGGCCGTACGAGATCACCGGTGACCGGCGCACCGGCGCGTGCAACACCGACACCGCGATCTGCTCGCTGTTCAAGACGATCACCGAGACCGGTCTCGCCCCCGACATCCCGCTGCCGCTGGACTTCGTCCCGGTGGACTTCCTGACCGAGGCGGTGGTGCACATCGCCACCGCGCACCGCACCACCCACCGGACCTACCACCTCACCAACCCCCGCCCGGCGAGCCTGCGCGACATGCTCGACCGGATGGACGCGGGCGGCCACCGGATCCGGCGGCTCCCCTACGAGGAGTGGGTGGACGAACTCGTCCGCCATGTCGCACGGCACCCCACGAGCCCCACCGCCCCGTTCGTCTCCCTGTGCGTGGACCGCTGCAAGCAGGCGGACATGTCCGTCAAGGAGATGTACTTCGAGGGCACCTTCCCGTCCGTGGGGCGGGCCAACGTCGAGCACGACCTGGCCGGCACGGGCCTGCGCTGCCCGCCCGTCGACGCGGAACTGCTGGACCGCTACCTGGAGTACTTCTACGCCACCGGCTACATCGAGCGCCCGTAGCCGAACACCCGTAGCCCACGCCGGAGGAGCCAGCATGACCCCACAGTCACCCGGCACCCGGGCGCCAGGACCCGGGGCGGACGTCCTGGACTTCCCGCTCCCGCCACCGGGCACCATGGGGCCGCCCGAGACGTGTGCGCGGCTGCGCGAGAGCCGTCCCGTGGCCAGGGTCGGACTGCTGATGGACGCGACCGCCTGGTACGTCACCCGGTACGAGGACGTCCGGGCGCTGCTCGCCGACCCCCGGCTGATCAGGCCGACGATCAACGACTGGCCGCCCCGCCCCGTCCCGTCCACCGACGACGACGGGCCGCGCCTGGTCACCATGGCGGAACTGGACGGCCCCCGGCACCTGGCGCTGCGCAGGTCCGTGGCCTCGGCGTTCAGCTCCGGAGCCGTCCGGGCCCGGCTGCCGCGCATCCGCGCACTCGCCGAACGGCTGCTGGCCGAGTTCGAGGAAGGCGGCCCTCCCGGCGACCTGGTGGCCGGATTCACCGACCCGTTCCCGCTGCTCGTGCTGTGCGACCTCGTGGGGATCCCCTGGCAGGACCGGGACTGGTTCCTGCCGGTCCTGGACGCGGCCCTCGGCGGCATGGTGACCGCCGAGGAGGGACGCAGGGTCACCGACCTGCTGCGCGCGTACGTGGCCGAGCTGATCGCGCGGAAGCGGAGCCGGCCCGGCGACGACGTCCTGACCCCGCTGGTCCGCCAGTGCGAGGACGGGACGCTGACCGACGAGGAGGTGACGGCCTTCGGCCTCTCCATGCTCACGGTCGGCTTCGGGATCAGCTCCTTCTTCCTGGCCGACTCGGTGCACACCCTTCTGGGCCGGCCGGACCAGTGGGCCCGGCTGCGCGACCGCCGCGACCTCATGCCCGGCGCGGTGGAGGAACTCCTGCGGTACATGCCGGTGATGAACGGCACCGTGCTGCTGCTGGCCACCGAGGACATCGAGGTGGGCGGGCAGACCGTGCGGCGGGGCGAGGCCGTCATCCCCGTGCTGGCCTCCGCCAACCGCGACGGGAGCGTGTTCGCCGACGCGGCCCGGCTCGACCTGTGCCGCGCGGACAACCCCCACCTCTCCTTCGGCCGGGGAACCCACAACTGCGTCGGCGCCCACCTGGCGCGCGCCGAACTGACCGTCGGACTCGAGGCGTTGCTCGACCGCTTCCCGCGACTGCGCCCGGCCGAGGGGCAACAGCCCGTCTGGGACGACCAGTCCGTCACCAAGTCACCGCTGACCCTCCCGGTCGGCTGGTGAGCCCGCCCGCAGGCACCAGGGGAGGTCTCCCGTGAACACCACACCGGAACCCGTCGTCGACGCGCCCGGCGTGCCCGTTATCGAGCTGCCCCTCCCGCCCCCGGGCACCATGGGCCCGCCCGAGGAGTACCACCGGCTGCGCCGGGAGTGCCCCCTGGCCAGGGTCAGGCTGCCGATGGGCGCCACCGCCTGGTACGCCACCCGCTACGAGGACGTCAGGGAACTGATCGCCGACGCCCGGCTGATCAGGCCGAGCATCACCGACTGGCCGCCCCGCCCCGGCCATGTGCCCGGTGACGAGCCGGGCCTGATCACGATGATGGAACTGGAGGGCCCCCGGCACGCCGCGCTGCGCAGGGCCCTGAGCGGGCCGTTCAGCGTCCGGTCCGTGCGGAGCCGGCTGCCGCGCGTGCGGCGGTCGGCCGACCGGCTGCTCGATCCGTTCGTCGACAGCGACCGGCCCGGTGATCTGGTCGTCCGGTTCCTCGAGCCCTTCCCCGTCATGGTGATGTGCGATCTCGTCGGCATCCCCTACGAGGACAGCGACTACTTCCTGCCCAGGGCGGACGCCGCGCTCGGGGCCATCCTCACACTGGCGGAGGGCCGCGAGGCCACCTCCCAACTGCGCGAGTACATCACCGCGTTGCTCGACCAGAAGCGGCGCGAGCCCGGCGACGACATGCTCACCCTGCTGGTCCAGGCGTGCGAGCGCGGCGCCCTGGACCACGAGAGCGCGGTGAGCTTCGGACTGTCCATGCTGGTCGCGGGCTACCGCACGAGCACCATGTTCCTGGCCGACGCGGTGCTGACCCTGCTGACCCTGCCCGGCGCGTACGCGCACCTGCGCGACCACCGCGCCCTCATGCCGGACGCGGTGGAGGAACTCCTGCGCTATGTGCCGGTGATGAACGGCGTCGTCGTCCTCCAGGCCGTCGAGGACATCGAGCTGCACGGCCGGACCATCCGCGCCGGCGACGCCGTGCTGCCCGTGCTCGCCGCGGCCAACCGCGACGAGCGCGTGTTCAGCGACGCCGACGGGCTCGACCTGTGCCGCGCGGACAACCCCCACCTCACCTTCGGCCGCGGGGCGCACCACTGCATCGGCGCCCACCTGGCCCGCGCCCAGATGACCGTGTGCCTGGAGGCACTGTTCGACCGGCTCCCGAACCTGCGCCTGGCCGAGGGCCACGACCCCATCTGGGAGGACGACTCACCGAGCAAGTCGCCCCTCACCCTCCCGGTCACCTGGTGAGCCGGCCGCTCACTCGGCGTGGACGGCCTCCCCCGCGACCAGGGTGAGCACGGCGCGGGTGCCGGCCACGTCCGTGTCCGGGGCGAAGAGGTCGCGGTCGAGGACGGCGAGGTCGGCCGCCCTGCCCTCGCGCAGCAGGCCGACTTCGTCGTCGTTGCCGTTCACCCAGGCGGAACCGGCCGTGTAGGCGCGCAGGATGTCGGCCAGCTCCAGCCGTTCGTGGGGCACGAACGGCTGGTCGGCGCCCGGCCATCCGGCGTACGCCGAGCCGGGCGGTTCGGTGCGGTGCACGGCGACGTGCATGGCCTGCCAGGGGTCGGCGGTGGTGACCGGCCAGTCGCTGCCCCCGGCGAGCCGGGCGCCGCTGTCGAGCAGCCGGCGGAAGGGGTACTGCCGCCCGGCCCGTGCCTCGCCGAGCAGCGGGTTGGTCAGCTCGTCGGTCTGCTGGTGGTGGGTCGCCCACAGCGACTGGACGTTGGCCGCCACCCCCAGCGCGGCGAAGCGGGCGATGTCCGCGTCGTCGACCAGCTGCACATGGGCGATGTGGTGGCGCCGCTCGCGGGCCCCGTTGGTCCCGGCCGCGGCCTCGACCGCGTCCAGGCACTCGCGCACCGCCCGGTCGCCGATCGCGTGGAAGTGCACCTGGAACCCGGCGGCGTCCAGCCGGGTCACCGCCTCGGCGAGCAGCGCGGCGGGCACGTTGGAGTGGCCGAGGTTGCCGGTGGCGCACCCGCAGGAGTCCAGGTACGGCTCCAGCAGGGCGCCGGTGCCGTTCTCCAGCACGCCGTCCTGCATCACCTTCACCGCGCCGGCCCGGAAGCGGCGGCCGGGCTCGCCGCGCCGCGCCACCAGGTCGTCGAGCTGGTCGAGACCCCGGTCGCGGTCCCACCACAGGGCGCCGGTGACCCGGGCCCTCAGCAGCCCCTCCGCGTCGGCCCGCCGGTAGGCCGCGAGCGTGTCGCCGGCCCCGCCGTAGGCGCCGACGATGGCGTCCTGCCAGCCGGTGATCCCGTACCGGAAGAGATGGGTCTGCGCGTGACTCAGCGCAGCGAGCTGGTCCTCGACGGTGTCCGGCGGGAGCAGCCGGGCCACCAGGTCCATGGCGCTCTCGTGCAGCACCCCGGTGGGCCGGCCGGCGGCGTCGCGCTCGATCCGCCCGGCCGGCGGGTCCGGGGTGGCCGCGTCGATCCCGGCGCGTTCCAGTGCCGCCGAGTTGACCCACGCGGAGTGGTGGTCGGCGTTGGGCAGGAAGACGGGCCGGTCCGGTACGACCGCGTCCAGCGGCTCCCGGGTGGGCCAGCCGCCGGGGAAGCAGTCCATGCTCCAGCCGCCGCCGAGGATCCACGGCCGGCCGGGGTGGGCGGCCGCGTACTCCCGGACGGCCGAGAGGCAGCCCTCGGCGTCGGCGGCGCCGGTGAGGTCGCAGCGCAGCGCCTCCAGGGCGCCCCAGACCGGGTGGATGTGCGCGTCCTGGAGGCCGGGCACCACGGTCCGGCCGGCCAGGTCGAACGTCTCGGACGGGCGGTCGACGGCCCGGCGCACCTCGGCGTCGGTGCCGACGGCCGTGAACCGGCCGCCGGACACGGCGACGGCCGTGGCCTCGGGGCGCCGCGGGTCGCCGGTCCACACCCGGCCGCCGTGCAGGACGAGGGTCATGCGCCGGCCCCGTGGGAGCGCACCACGTACACCTTGCGGAGGTCCTCGTGGACCTGCCAGGTGCCGCGCCAGCCGGCCGGCATCGCCAGGGTGGCGCCGGGCCCCAGCTCGACGTCCGCACCGCCCTCGGTACGGACGGTGGCGGATCCGGTCAGCACCTGGCAGACCTCGTCGTAGCCCTCGCGGGTGGCGGTGAAGTGGCCGGGGTCGCACTCCCAGACGCCGACCTCGACCAGCCCGTCGGGCGACTGCCACAGGGTGCGGGTGGTCTCCTTCTGGCCGGTGGTGCTGGTGGGCTTGGGCGTCGCGGGGGGCAGGTCGGCGCCCGCCGCGTCGGCGAGGAAGGCGACAGCGGGGACGAGAGAGGTGGTGTCCATCGTGGTCCGCTCCTTTCAGCGTCCGCTGATGACGTTGGCGACGCGTGCGATGACGGAGGTGCGCTCCAGACCGGAGTTCTCGTGCCGGTCGGCGGCGCGGTAGGCGACGTAGAGGCTGCGCACGCCGAGCCAGCGCAGCGGCTCCGGCTCCCAGCCGCGCACCTTGCGGCCGACCCAGGGCAGCCGGGCGAGGTCGGTCTTCTCACCGAGGATCACGTCGCGCAGGGTGCGTCCGGCGAGGTTGGTGGTGGTCACGCCGTGCCCGACGTAGCCGCCCGCCCAGCCGAGGCCGGTGTCGGGGTCCAGGTGGACGGTGGCGCACCAGTCGCGCGGCACGCCCAGCACACCGGACCACGTGTGGTCGATCGCGACGCCCTCGGTGGCCGGGAAGTGCTGCCTGAGGATGGCCAGGAGCTGCGCCTGCGTCGCGTCCCGGGTCTCGCCGCGCTGGTCGACGTGGGAGCCGAACATGTACGGGATGCCGCGCCCGCCGATGGCGATGCGGCCGTCGGTGGTGCGCTGGATGTAGCAGTACGAGTTGGCCTCGTCCCCGATCAGTTCGGCGCCGCGCCAGCCGATCTCGTCCCACACGGAGGCGGGCAGCGACTCGGTGACGATCATGCTGCTGTTCATCGGCAGCCAGACCCGCCGGTGGCCGCGCAGCCCGGCGGTGAACCCCTCCAGCGCCCGGATGACGTACGACGCGCGGACGGTGCCGTGGGGGGTGACCGCTTCCCGCGGGCGGATCTCGGTGACCTCGGTACCCTCGTAGATCGCGACGCCCATCCGCTCCACCACGTCGGCCAGGCCCCGCACCAGCTTGGCGGGCTGGATGCGGGCGCAGTGCGGGCTCCACTGGGCGTAGCGGGCACCGGCCACGCGGACCCTTTGGGCGAGCTGGTCCGCGTCGAGTTCGACCAGGTCGTCCTCGCCCCAGCCCTCGGCGCGCAGCGTCGGCAGCCCTTCGCGCAGCCGCCGCTCCTGGGCGGCGTTGGTGGCGACGTGCAGCAGTCCGTCCTTCTGGATGTCGGCGTCGATGCCCTCCTCGGCGGCGACGCGGATGACCTCGTCGACGGAGGAGAACATCTCCCGCTGCATGGCGACGGCCGGCTCCTTGCCGTGCGACTTGGCGTAGCGGCGCATCTGGCCGGGCGGCTCGGCGCTGAGCCAGCCGCCGTTGCGGCCGGAGGCGCCGAAGCCGGCGAACTCCTTCTCCAGGACGGCGATCCGGAGGTCGGGCTGGGCCTTCTTCAGGTAGTAGGCCGTCCACAGGGAGGTGTAGCCGCCGCCGACGAGGGCGACGTCGACGTCCAGGTCGCCGGGCAGGGCGGGGCGGCGGGCGGGGACGCCGCTCTCCCGGAACCAGAAGGAGACGTCGCCGTTGACGAAGGTGGGGCTGGTGGCGGGGGTGGTGCTCATCGTCCGCTCTCTTCCGCTGCGGCGACCGGGACCCGGTCGCCGGACGTGGGTGGGTGGGTGGTGCCGGAGGGGTCGTCGAGCAGGACGCCGCGTTCGACGTCCCAGACCACGGTGACCTCGTCGCCGTGACGGACGCCGGACAGCCGGTCGGCCTGCTCGCGGGCCAGCAGCACGGTGCCGTCGGGCAGGGCGAGTTCGAGCTTGCGGCCGGAGCCCAGGTAGATCTCCTGGGTGACGCGGGCGGGCAGCGCGTTGGCCCCGGCGGCGACGGGTTCGGCGGCCGACTGCACGCGCAGGTGCTCGGGGCGGACCACGACGGCGGCCGCGCCGCCCCCGGGCAGCCGTCCGGCGACGCGTACGGTGCGGTCGCCGACGCGCAGGCAGGAGTCGTCGCCGTCCGGCTCGACGCGTCCCCGTACGGTGGAGGACTCGCCGAGGAACTCGGCCACGAAGAGGCTGCGGGGCCGTTCGTAGAGTTCGCTCGCGGTGCCGACCTGCTGGATGCCGCCGTCGTCGAAGACGGCGATGCGGTCCGACAGGACCAGCGCCTCCTCCTGGTCGTGGGTGACGAAGACGAAGGTGGAGCCGACCTCCTGGTGCACCCGCTTGATCTCCAGCTGGAGCGATTCCCGCAGCTTCTTGTCGAGCGCGCCGAGCGGCTCGTCCATCAGCAGCACGCTCGGCTCGTAGACCACGGCCCGGGCCAGGGCGACCCGCTGCTGCTGGCCGCCGGACAGCTCGCGGGGCCTGCGGTGGCCGTAGCCGCCGAGCCGCACCGTCTGAAGGGCCGCCTCGACCATCTCGGCGCGGCGGGCCTTCGGCACCTTGCGCTGCTTGAGCGGGAAGGCGACGTTCTCCGCGACGGTCATGTGCGGGAAGAGCGCGTAGTGCTGGAAGACCATGCCGATGTCGCGCCGGTGCGGCGGCAGGTCCTGCATCTGCTTGCCGCCGATGGTCAGCGTGCCGGAGGTGGCGGCGGTGAACCCGGCGACGATGTTGAGGGTGGTGGTCTTGCCGGAGCCGCTGGGGCCCAGCAGGGTCATGAACTCGCCCGGTTCGATGACCAGGGAGACGTCGTCGACGGCGACGGAGTCCGCGTACTCCTTGCGCACCTGCGCCAGTTCGATACGGGCTCCGCGCGCCTTGATGAGGCTGGTCTCAGCGGACACGGTTCCTCCTGGCGGTGGCGAAGGTGGCGGCCAGCACGAGCACCGTGGTGAAGACGATGATCAGGGTGGCGGCCGCGGCGATGGTGGGGTCGGTGTCCCGGGTCACGCTGGCGAACATCCTGACCGGCAGGGTCTGCAGGTAGGGGCTCTGGATGAACAGCGAGACCACGACCTCGTCGAAGCTGGTGACGAAGGCGAACAGGGCACCGGAGACGACGCCCGGGGCGATCAGCGGCAGGGTCACCTGCCGGATGGCGCCCCACCGGGTGGCGCCGCAGATCAGTGCGGCGTCCTCCAGGCGCCGGTCGAAGCCGCGCAGGCTCGCCGTCACCGGGATGATCACGAACGGCAGGGCCAGCACGGTGTGGGCGGTGACGAAGCCGAGCAGGGTGCCCAGCAGGTTGTACTGGAGGAAGAGCGCGTACACGCCGATGGCGACCACCACGGTCGGCACGATCATGGGGGCCAGCAGCAGCCCGTACGACGCCTTCACCCAGCGTGAGCCCGACCGGGTGAGCGCGATTGCGGCGGCGGTGCCCAGGACGGTGGCCACCACCGCGACCAGGGCGCCGACCTGGAGCGAGGAGAGCAGTGCCTCGGTCCACCGGGGGTCGGTGAAGAAGTTGGTGTACCAGCGGGTGGACCAGCCGGTCGGCGGGAACACCAGGGACGCCTTGTCGGTGAAGCTCAGCGGGATCACCACGAGCGTCGGCGCGATGAGCCACAGGCCCACCAGCGCGCTGAACGCCCACAGCGCGATCCGCGCGGGTACGGTCCTCATCGGGCACCTCCTCGCTTGCGGGTGAAGCGCAGGACGACGCCGACCAGCCCGAGCAGGACCAGCGTCACCGCCAGCAGCACCACGCCCATCGCTCCGCCGCGGCCCCAGGCGAGCAGCCCGTTGACCTGGGTGAAGATCTGCTGCGAGATCAGCGCCTGGTCGGGCGAGCCCAGCAGGGCCGGGGTGATGTAGAAGCCGAGCGAGGTGATGAACACGGTCAGCGCGCCGGCGCCCACCCCGGGCAGCGACAGCGGCACGAACACCCGCAGGAACGCGACGGAGGGGCGCGCCCCCATGCCCTGCGCGGCGTCCAGGAGCCGGCGGTCGATGCCGCTCATCACCGCGTACAGCGGCAGCACCATGAACGGCATCAGCACCTGCGACATGCCGATCACCACGCCGGTGGGCGTGCGGATGAGCTGGAGCGGGCCGAGGCCCACGCTGCCGAGGACCTGGTTGACCACGCCGCTGTCCTGGAGCAGCACCACCCACGCGAAGGTGCGCACCATCAGGCTGGTCCAGAAGGGCAGCAGCACCAGCAGGGTGAGCCAGATCCGCGCCCGCGCGCCGACGACGGTCATCAGGTAGGCGTACGGGTAGGAGAGCACGAGGGTCACCAGGGTGACGACGGCGCCGACGGTCAGGGTGCGGACCAGCGTGGCGAGGGCGACGTCGCTGGTGAAGAACCAGGAGTAGTTGCCCGCGCCGGGCGTCGGCTCGCTGACGCTGCGCCAGGCCATCAGGCCCAGCGGCACCAGGAAGAGCACGGCCAGCAGGACCAGCGCGGGCAGCAGCAGCCATCCCCACCGGCCGCCGGCGCCCTTGCGGGGCCGGCCGCCGGTGGCCGGGGAGGCGATCTCGATCAGGGCGGTCATGGGTTACCGCGCCAGCCAGTCGGACCACTTCTGGATGATCTGCTCCTGGTTCTTCGCCCACCAGGTGTTGTCGATGTCGAGCGCCTGCGCCTGCCGCTCCGGCGTGGTGGTCAGGTACTGCGTGGCGAGCGTGTCGAGCTTGGGCTTGGCGTCGGTGTTGATCGGCGAGTACGACGTCAGCTCGGTGAGCTTGGCCTGCTGGTCGGCGCCCAGGTAGTAGTTGATGAGCGCCATGGCGGCCTTGGGGTTCCTGGCGCCGACGGGCACGGCGAGGGAATCGGAGACCGGCAGGAACTGGTTCCACTGCGGGGCGAAGTGGGCGCCGTTCTTGACCGCCGAGTAGGCGCGGCCGGACCACACCATCGCCATGGAGACCTCACCGGACTCCAGTAGTTGCTGGGAGCGGGCGCCGGTGTCCCAGAAGACCAGCGAGGAGCGGACGCTCGTCAGCTTCTTCAGGGCCCGGTCGACGTCCAGCGGGTACAGCCGGTCGGGAGCGACCCCGTCGGAGATCAGCGCCGCTTCCAGCGCTCCGGGGGCCGCGTCCGAGGCGAAGCCGGGGATCGCGCGCTTGCCGGGGTACTTCTTGGTGTCGAGGAAGTCCGCCCAGTCCTTCGGCGGGTTGTCGCCGAACTTCTTCTTGTCGTACATCAGGACGACGCCGTAACTCATGGCCGGTACGGAGCACTTGTCCTCCGTGCCCTTGGGCAGCTTGGAGGTGTCGACGATGTCCTTGTCGAGCGGCATGAACATCTTGCCGCACTGGCGCTTGGCCCAGAGCGTGTCGGCGTCCACCACGTCCCAGGTGATGTTCTTGGCGTCGACCTGGGCCTTGACCTTGGTGTAGTCGGTGGGACCGTCCGAGAGCACCTTCGCCCCCGACTCGGTGGCGAACGGCTTGACGGCGGCGGTCTCCTGACCGTCCTGGTAGATGCCGCCGTAGGAGGCGAAGGTGAGGGTGACGCCGTCGAGCGCGCCCTTCTTCACCTGGCCGGCCACGGCCGGTCCGGGGCCGAGGTCGACGTCGGCGGCGGCCGGGCCGGTACCGGCGCAGCCGGTGAGGGTCAGCAGCAGGGCGCCGGCGGCAGCGGCACACCCGAGGACTTTACGTGATATTCCGGGCATTACTGTCTCCGAGAAGGGACGGCGAAGAGACACTGGGGCTCAAAGGGCACACAGCGCCGAACGGAAGAACGGCAGAACGAAGGGGCGCGTGGCGCGCTGCGGGGTGGGTGAGGGGGAGGGGTGCGGCGGGAGGGGATCAGTCCGGAGTCGGCGGGCTGATGATCCAGAGGATTTCGGCGGGCTCCTCGTGACTGTTGACCACACGGTGCGGCACCGAGGAGCGGTATTCGATGCTGTCACCGGCCGCCAGGTCGTGGGCCTGACCGTCGAGTTCGACCCGCACGGCTCCCCTGACCACCAGAAGGATCTCCTGGGAGTCGCCATGGGTGTAGGCGTCGTCTCCCGTGGAGGTCCCCGGGTCGAACTCGCCCGCGTACACCTCCAGATGACTGAGCGGGCGCTGCGAGATGAGGAACTTGCGGCTCCCCGGGGCGGTCTGCAGCATCGGACGGTCGGCCCGCCGCACCACCCTCGGACCCGGCGCGCTGTCCTGGTCGAACAGGTCGGCCACGGTGAGGCCGAGCGCCGCGGCGATCCGCCGCAACATGCCGATGGAGGCGTTCGCCTGCCCGCGTTCCAGCTGGCTGAGGAACCCGGGGCTGGCCTGGGCGGCCTCCCCCAGGGCCCGCAGGGACATCCGCCGCATCGTCCGGTACTCCCGGACACGGACCCCCAACGCCGCGTCGGCGGCGGCGTCGGCGTCGGAGGGGTCCGGCAATGAGCGATCAGTCATGAGTGAACACCTGATGCGTCTTCAGCGAACACTTTGTTCGCTGACGTGATACGGACCGTACGCTCAGGTGACCAGGCACACAACCCTCTCCTTGCGACGTCACCGGAACGTGATCCCGTCACGGACTGGACGGCGTCAGACGGCGTCCCGCTCGACCGGGCAGCTCATGCAGCGCGGGCCGCCCCTGCCCCGGCCCAGTTCGCTGCCGCGGATCTCGATGACCTCGATGCCCTGCTTGCGCAGGTGGGTGTTGGTGGTGGCGTTGCGCTCGTAGGCGACGACGACGCCGGGCTCGACGGCGAGCACGTTGCAGCCGTCGTCCCACTGCTCACGCTCGGCCGCGTGCACGTCCTGGGTGGCGGTCAGGACCCGGATCTCGCTGAGCCCCAGCGCGGCCGCGATCGCGCGGTGCATGTGCTCCGCGGGATGGTCGGTGACCTTCAACTCCTTGTCGCTGGAGCCGGGTTCGATGGTGTACGAGCGGAGCATGCCGAGCCCGGCGTACTGGGTGAAGGTGTCGCCGTCGATCATGGTCATCACGGTGTCGAGGTGCATCACGGCACGCCGCTTGGGCATGTCGAGCGCGACGATCGTCCGGGCCGATCCGGCGGCGAACAGCTTGTGCGCGAGCATCTCCACGGCCTGCGGCGTGGTGCGCTCGCTCATGCCGATGAGCACGGCGCCGTTGCCGATCACGAGCACGTCCCCGCCCTCGATGGTGGACGGGTAGTCCGCCTGCCCCTCGGACCACACGTGGAAGGTCTCGCCTTGGAACAGGGGGTGGTAGCGGTAGATCGCCTCGAAGTGGACGGTCTCGCGCTGCCGGGCAGGCCAGCGCATGGCGTTGATGGACACGCCGTCGTAGATCCAGGCGGAGGTGTCGCGGGTGAAGAGGTGGTTGGGCAGCGGGCCGAGCAGGAAGTCGTCCAGCTCCATGGCGTGGAAGCGCACCGACGTCGGCTCCGCGTGGGCGGCCAGGAACTCCCGCTTGGTCATGCCGCCGACGAGAGCCTCGACCAGTTCTGCGGCGGAGAGGGTCTCGAAGGCCGCCCGCAGGTGATCGGTGGCGAGCGGTCCGTACTCCTTCTCGTCGAAGACGCGGTCCAGGACGAGCGAGCGGGCCGACGGGATCTCCATCGCCTCGGTCAGCAGATCGCCGAAGAGGTGCACGGCGACCCCGCGGTCGCGCAGCACGTCGGCGAACCCGTCGTGCTCGGCACGCGCCCGGCGCACCCACAGCACGTCGTCGAAGAGGAGGGCGTCCTTGTTGCTGGGGGTGAGCCTTTTGAGCTCGAGATCGGGTCGGTGCAGGATGACGCGGCGCAGCCGCCCGGCCTCGGAGTCGACATGGAATCCCATGCTTCCATCCTGGCCAACGAAGTCCGCTTTCACCCTCCCGGCCTCCGTTTCCCGCGCCCTGCTGTGCGCGTGGTGCCGCTCAGCCGGTGGGTGACGGCTGGAGCAGTTCCGGCCGGGCCAGCATCCGGCGGGCCGCACGGTCCCGGCCGAGGGCGGCGCGGGCGACGATCCAGCCAGCCAAGTTGTGCGGTTCGGCCGGATCCCGGGCGAGCGCGTCGGTGTATCCGGCGAGAGCCGTCGCCGGGTCGCCGGCCGCGAGGTACTCGTCGGGGGTGCGGGGAACCGCGGGGCGGACGGCGAAGGCAAGCGTGCGTACGTCCGGCCAGAAGGTACGGTCCGCACGGGGCCGGAGCACGGGCTCCGTGGCCGGGCCGGCCCCGGCACCCTGTGCGGAACGCCGCGACGGGGCCGGCGCAGCGACGTTGCGCAGCCGCCATTCCGTACGGTGCAGGGCCGCGGCCGTACGGGCGCGGCCGAGCGCGGCCGCAGGCACGGGTTCACGCAGCCAGCCGTCCAGGGTGCGGGCGAGTCCCGAGACGAGGGCGTGGCCCTGGGCGGTCAGGCGGCCACTGGTCAGCAGCGTGCGCACGACCATCCGGCTCTGGGTGCGGCGCAGGGCGAAGTGATAGCCGGCCGTCCCGGCCTGCCCGGGGTGCTGGGCGGCGTTCAGACGGTCCCGCCAGAAGCCCGCGACGCCGGTGAACGCGTAAGCGCCGTGCAGCAGGCCGGTGAGGTGGCGGGGATCGGCGCGCCAGGGGGCGTAGTAGCGCTCCTCGCGGTCGTCGTCGAGCAGCGGGAAGAGGTGGATCAGGGCGGCGAGCTTGCTGTGCTGGAACTCGTGCACCAGTGTCTCGGCCAGCGCGAGCGCGGCGGCGGGACGGGCGACCACCATGCCGCCGTAGGAGTCACCGCTGGAGGCCGACACCAGCGTGGTCAGTGGGTCGGAGGGCGCGGGGCCGGTGCGGCCGAACGGCACGACGGCCCGGATCGCTGCCGGGTCGATCCGCCCGGCTCCGGTCCCGCCCGGCACGGCGAGCAGCGCGGCGGCCTCGTCGAACAGGCGCTGCCACGTCGTGGCCTCCGCCGCTGTCAGCCGGGCCGGCGGCAGGGGGTCGTCGAGGTCGCGGTAGGGCCCGAGGTCGTCCAGGGGGATGGCGACGGCTCCGGCGGGGCCGCGGTGGGTGAGGGTGCGCAGGGGCGTCCAGCCGTCCCGGTCGTCCCTGGACACCGCCTCGGCGCCCGGCCCGCCTCGTAGCGGCACCGTGGCCGGACGGCAGGTCAGGGATGTGGGGCTGCCGTCGTGTCCCGGAGCCGTGAGGGTGAGTTCTCCCGCGCGGGTGCGGGCCAGGCCGACCGCCGGCTCTTGTCGCGCGGCCCGGAGGCGGGCCAGCCCCAGGCCGGGCAGGAACAGACCGCCGTCGGTGAGTGCGACCCGCAGGACGGCGTCGGTGCCGGCGCACACGGAGGCCGCGATCGCCAGGGCGTTGAGGTGGCCCGCCTCCACCCACAGCGGTGGGCCGGTCGCGGTGCCGTGCGTGCGGCGCAGCAGGTGGGCGATCCAGGCGCCGGTCGCCGGGGCGAGGAGCAGTCGGTCGACCGGCCCCGGCGCCCGCTCCGCCGCCTCCTTCAGCACCCGCCATGCCTCGGCCGCGGGGGTCAACGGGGTGGGAAGCGCCCCGACGTGGTCCAGGAGCGTGCGCAGGAGCAGCAGCCGACGCGCCCGCTCCCCGCGTGCGAGGAAGGCGACGGCCTGCGCGGAGCCGCCGCCGGCGGCCAGTTCCGCGAACAGGTCGGCGGGCATGCGGAAGGTGGCCTGGTGCTGCTCACTCGACATGCGCGGGTGACCTCCAGTCGGGGGTGGTCATACGGAGCCGCGGCACGGCACGTCCGGCAGCGCGGGCGGGCGGTCATTCGGCCCGCCCGGTCGGCTCGCCACCTCCTCTGAAGCTGCCGCGGGCGCGCAGGACCTCTTCGAGCAGGCGTGCGCCGGGGCGCAGCGGGGCGAGACCGTCCACGGCGGTCAGGGGCAGGGCAGCGAGGTTCGCCAGATCCGACTGCCAGTCCTCGGCGCCTGGCGCGCGGGCGGCGGCTTCGACGATATCCGGAGCGGGCGGCTGGTCCAAGGTGCGTCCCCCTTCTCGCACGGTGGCACTCGATGCCCCGTACTTCTTTCCATCATGGCCATTCCGACCCATGTCGAAAACCGTACGATCACGCCACCCGATCACTTCGGTATTGTTCGACCGCTTTGTCTAGGCAGCCAATTCCCGGAAAGCCTGGGCGAGTTCCTCCTTGCGTTCCGGATCGTCATCGACGGACACCACGATGTCGAACAGGTCCCACAGGGCTTTGGGGCGGCGCCGGGCGAGCCCGTTGAGAATGTTGACGGCGTCCGTGCGGGCCTTGGTGTGACGGGCCAGCGTCCCCGTGATGGAAGGGTCCAACGCGGCGACCACCGACTGCCGTTCGGCCGGGTCGTTCATCAGCGGATAGGCCAGCAGGGCCTCCACGGCCCGCTGGAGCAAGGCGGCCGGACGGCGCGGCGGGGCCGGTGCGGGCGCGGGCAGGATCTCGGTGCGTTCGGGGCTCTGCAGCCGGATCTCAGGGTGTTGCAGAGTCCGGCCCTCGCCCCTGAGGGCCGCGACGCGTTCCCGGACGGCGGAAAACAGTTCGTCCGGCTCGGGAGGCGCGGGCAGGACGCCGGCCCGGTCGGCCAGCAGGGCGAGCAGGACGTCGGAGAAGAGCCCGGTGCGGCGTACGGGGTCGTTGGCGGCGGCCAGGCCCCGGCCCGCGGCACGCAGCACGGTCTGCCGGTGGGCGAGGCTGCGCCGCCCGACGGGCAGGGCATCGGGCGGCAGCGCCTCGCGGAAGCCGAGCGCCTCCTCGAAGGTCTCGCAGGCGTCGACCACCCACAGTTGTTCGCCGAACGCGGGCACGGCGTCCCCGGCGTACCGGGTGAGCGCGGAGTCCAGATCGATGCCCAGTTTGTCGGCGACGGTGGCGTCCGCGCAGAACAGCCGGAGGTGGCCGGCGCGGTCCAGGACCCCGTGCCCGCCCCACCACACCCACAGGACGTCGCCCTGCCGGGCCGGCAGGTCCCGCACGAGGAGGCGGCGCAGCGTGGCGTGGTCGGCGCCCGAGTACGGCACGTCGGGCTCGTACGGCGGCAACGGGGCGAGGTGGAGGTGCAGTTGGGTCTCGGGAACCCCCGCCGCGCGCAGCAGCCGGTGAAATCGCACGGCGTCACGGGCCGGGCCCGGCAGGTCCCAGGCGACGCCGGCGTCGTAGGCCTCGATGCCGACGATCAGGGCGTGCACACGAGCCGGGTCGACCCGCGGGGCGAGCGGCGCCGGGCCCGTCACGGCAGTCGCTCCACTATGTGCCGGTAGACCGCGCGGTTGGCCCAGTAGGCGCTGTGCGCGGCAGGGAAGGGCTGGCGGCTGTCGACGGCCACGTCGGTGACGCGGCCCGGGAAGACACCCGCCCCGACGTAGCCCAGCAGGTCGCGGGGGTCGTAGAGGTTCAGCCAGTCGGGGACGTGCGGCGGCAGGGGCGCGGGGTGATCGAGGGAGGGCAGGGAGCCGGACTCGTACAGGAAGGGGCCCTGGGAGCCTGCCGTGACGAGCAGACGGACCGCGGGCAGCGGGGCGGAGACCAGCGTGTCCAGCGCGATGATGCCGCCGAGGCTGTGTCCGACCAGGGCGACGGGCGGCTCCAGTCCGGCGACCAGGGCACGCAGGTCGGCACGGACGGCCGCGCCGCGGCTGAGGTAGCGCAGGACGTCTCCGGCGGCCGGGTGGGCTGCCTCCGTGAGGGCGCGCCTGCGGCGCACGACGACACGCGAGGCGGCCGAGCCCGCTGTGTGCAGCAGCAGGGAGCGCAGCCCGCGCTCCGTACCCTCGGGCGGCGCGCCGAGCGTTTCGGCCAGCCGGGCGGTGACGGCGTCACGGGTGTCGCCGTCCGGGATCAGGGGGGAGTCGGCGTCGAGCAGGTCGGCGACGACGCACGCGGTCAGGCTGCGGGCGGCGAGCGTCGCGAGGTCGCCCGGGTCGACGGTGGCGGCGGCGCGGCCAAGAAGCGGGTGTGCCGCCAGCCGGCCGGCGGCACGGGCCAGGCCGGGGCCCAGCTCGGCCGCGGGCGCGTCACCTTGGGCGGCGAGCGCGGACAGCCGGGACTGGAGCCCTTGTTCCGGCGGTACGGAGCCGGGCGGGAGTTCGGCGGCGGGCACGGCGCCCGCCGCGGCCAGGGCGAGTTCGGCGTACGGGTCGGCATACAGGGCGGCCCAGGCGGCGGCCGTCCCCTCCGCGTCGTCCTCGTCGTTCTCGCCGTCCGGCTGCCCCGGAGACTCGGCGAGGCCGCGGGTGGTGCCCGCCCCGGCCGGCAGGCTCACCCCGCCCGCGGCGAGCGTGGCGCCGTGCGTGCCGCCCCAGTAGTAGGGCACGATGCGAAGTCCGTCGCGCAGCGCGCTCAGCCCGGCCGCCACGCGCCCCGCCAGCGCGGAGAAGCCCGGCTCACGGACCCCGGTGCCGTGGATGAAGACGACCGCCGTCATGTGCCCCCCGTGACACCCGTGCTGTGGTGTGTACGACTGCCAGTGCTACGCCAAGTTACCAGTATCATACGGAGGTTGAGATCAGCGCTCGATCGAGCAGACGTGCGAGGCCCGCACCTGGACCGCATCCCGGCCCCGACCGTGGCCGGCGGACAACTAAGGGACGCCATGAGCCCTGATGCGATGATCATGCATTTGGTGGGAGCCTCGGCTCTGATCCTGGTCGCCGCCCACTCGGCGGGCTACGTGGCGCGACGGCTCAAACAGCCCTATATCGTGGGGCAGTTGGCAGCCGGCATCGCACTCGGCCCCTCACTGCTGGGCAGTGTGGCACCCGATACGAGCAAGGTGCTCTTCCCTCAGGAGATCGGTCCGGCACTGACCGGGTTCGCGCAGTTCGCCCTTGTGGTCTTCCTGTTCGAGGTGGGCTACGAACTGGACCTGCACCTGCTGGGCAGCCGGGCGCGTTCGGCCGTGATCGTGGCGGTGGCGTCGTTCGTGGTACCGATGGCCGTGGGCAGCGGCTGTGCTCTGCTGTTCCAGGAGCAGTTTCGTGATGTGGGCATGCCCCGTCACCTCAGCCCGGCCACGGTGGTGTTCGCGGGCGTGGCGCTGTCGATAACCGCGGTGCCGGTGCTGACGGCGATTGTGCGTGAGAACGGGCTGGCCCGCACGGTACCCGGGGTGGTGGCGGTCTCTGCGGCCGGGCTGCTCGACGTGGTCGGCTGGACCGTACTGGCCGGGGTCCTGATGCACGACGACGGGAAGCAGTCGCTCGGATGGCAGTGGCGAGTGGTGCTCGCCGCGAGCTTCGTCGCGCTGATGCTGGTGGCGGCCCGTCCGTTGCTGCGTCGGCTGCTGTGGCGCACGCACATGGAGCCCTCGCTACGGCTCGCCCTGCTCATCGGCTTCGCCCTGGGCTCGGCCTGGGTGACGCACTCCCTCGGACTGCACGTCATCTTCGGTGCGCTGCTCGCGGGGGTCGTGGTGCCGCGCGAGCGGGGCAGCACGCTGGACCCGGACCTCGTGCGGCCCCTGCACGAGGTCAGCTCGCTGCTCCTGCCGTTCTTCTTCGTCACCTCCGGTCAGGCCGTCGCCGTGGACGGCCTGGATGGCACGGGCTGGCTCACGCTGGCGGTGGTCACGGTGCTGGCGATCGCGACGAAGACCGGTAGCGGAACGGTGGCCGCGAGGCTGGGCGGCCTGGGCCGGGACGACGCACGGACGGTCGGGGTGCTGATGAGCACGCGTGGCCTGACGGAGTTGATCGCACTGAACGCGGGTTTCCAGGCGGGTCTGCTGAGCCGGCCCCTCTACTCGGTGTTGGTCTTGATGGCGCTGGCCACGACCCTGCTCACCCAGCCGCTCCTGACCATGGTCCGCCATCTCGCCGAACGCCCCAGGGTCACCAGGGCGACCCTCCCGGACGAATCCCTCACCCCCCGTGTGCCCCACCATCCTCAGGAGGACGACGGCACACCGAACGTGCCCGGCACGAACGTCGGCTGACGAGCTGTCGGCGGTCCCGGACGACACCACCCGAGCCGCCGCAGCACGACTACCCGGGCGCTCACCCCTCGGACAGCGATGCGCAGTCCGGTCGGCTGGTGCCCGGGCACCGGGACGACAGGCCGGAAGGCTGACGCCGGGGCCCCTCCTCCGAGCGGCGTGTGGTGCCTGCTACAGCGGCACCGGGGCCATGTCGCACTCCACGCGGCGACGCTGGTCGGCCGCCTTCAGCCAGGGATGGTCGGAAGGGACGATCCCGGACAGGGCGTCCATCGCCTTGCGCCGCGTCTCCTCCGCCTCGGCCCCTCGGCCCAGCCCGCGCAGGTCGAGAGAGAGATTCGCCATGCAGGACAGGGTCAGCGGGTGAGTCTCGCCCGCGACGTCCGCGAGCCGCGGCAAGTTGGCCTCGTCGATCCGGTGGGCCTGCTCGAAGTCCAGGCGGGCGTACGCCGTATTGGCCCGGCCGATGCCGACGGTCAGCGTCAACACGTGCTCTGCGCCCACCGTCGCCGTCAGCCGGCGCTCCGCCTCGTCCTCCAGTTCCTCGGCGGCCTCCAGGGCGCCGATCGCCCGCATGGTGGCGGCCAGATTGGCCTTGGTCAGCAGCGTGAACGCGTGGTCCGGACCGAGCCGCTCCACATAGCGCTGAGCAGCCTCCTCGCCCTGCACCCGGGAGCCCTCGACGTCCCCGGTGAGTCGCAGGTCGACGGACAGGTTGCTCGCGGTGGACAGCGAGTCGGCGTGGTCCCGCCCGTAGCGGGCGACGAAGCTTTGCAGCGCCTCCTCGGAAAGCTCGGCGGCCTCTCGCAACGCCCCGGCGCGTCGCCGACAGACCGCGAGGTTGCGGGCAATGCGCAGGGTGAGCGGGTGTTCCTCACCGAAGGCCGAACGTGCCCGCCGGTACACGTCCTCCTGGAAGTCGCGGGCGCCGATGTAGTCGCCGCTCTCCCGGATGTCGGCGGCGAGACCGTTGAGCGCGTTGAGGGTCAGGAAGCTGTCCGCCCCGAACTGCAGTTCGCGCTGCCGCACGTTTTCCTGGTCCAGGGGCAGCGCCTCCCTGAACCGGCCGCACAACCGCAGGTCGACGCACCAGCTGTGGGTGGCCCGCAGCGTGATCGTGTCCTCCGCGCCGAACCGTGACCGGGCCAGCCCGGTGGCCTCCTCGCCCAACGCCCGGGCCTCATCGAAGCGCCCCTGGTAGCGACGGGCGTCCGCCAGTTCCACGATGGAGTCGATCAGATGCTCGAGCTCGACGTCAGCGTTGCGGGAGACCTCAAGCGCCGCCTCGTTCAACGGGACGGACTCCGCGATGTCGCCGAGCACGCGCAGCGTGAACGCGAGGTGCCTCGCCACGCGGATGACGTCGATGTCCTCCTCTCCGGAGGCCGCGAGCCAGGCGTTGTAGGCCTGCCGGGCAAGCGCCGCGGCACCCGCGTGGTCGCCCCAGTAGTAGAGGAACAGCGAGGTCTCGAAAACGAGTTCGCGGACCCATTTGTCGGCGCTCGTCACGGCCTGCGAGGTGAGCACGTGAGGCAGCAGCTCCTGGTAGGCGCGCCATTCGAGGGGCAAGGAGGGCTGGCCCGGCTTGGCCGCGGACAGCAGCTGGTGGGCCGCCTCCCGCATGGCCCGGCGTTCCTCGGCGCTCAGCTTGGCCAGGAGCACCGTCTGCAGCAGGCGGTGCATCTGCAGCGTGTTGGAGCGTGGGTCGACCCGGACCAGGGAGAACTGGGTGAGGTCGCGGATGGCGCGGTTCAGTTTGATCGGCTCGCGCAGCAGCGGGTCCACCTCGGGCGTGATACTCACCCCGCGGCTGCCGCGCAGCATGGACCGGGGAATGGGCTCGGGCGCCATGCTGGCGCAGATGTCCAGCAACTGCCGGGCACCCGGGTTCCGGTCCTGGACATCATCAAGTGAGATGTCCCAGGCAGCGGCGACGGAGACCGGGTAGTCGGGGGCCGGGTCGAGTTCGAGGATCTCCGGGCGGCGCTGCGCGAGCAGGTCGAGGTAATCGTCGACCTGCATGCCGGAGACCGCTCGCCAGGCGCCCGCCTGCTCGACCGCGAGCGGGAGGTCACCGAGGGCGTCGGCCAGCCGGTCCGCTTCCTGCGTGGTGAGGTCGGGCGAGCGCTTCCGCAGCAGCTCGATCGACTCCCCGCGCTCGAAGACGTTCACCGGCAGCGGGGTGGCCACCCGTTCCCAGGCGCGGTTGCGAGAGGTGACGATCACCTTGCCGGGCCCGTTGCTCGGGAAGTACTTGCGCACCACTTCGATCTGCTCGGCGTTGTCGAAGACGAGGAGCCAGTTGTCGTAGGGCGCCCCCGTACGCAGCGCCTCCAGGACGGCGGGCACCGCGGTGTTGGCGGTGGGAGTACTGCCGTCCTGTCCTGCCGGGGCGAGTCCGAGCTGCGCCGCCAGCTGGGACAGCGAGGTCAGGATGAGACTCTCCCGCTCGGCGGCGATCCAGCAGATCACCTTGTAGTCGTGCTGGTGGGTGTAGACGTACTCGAGTGCCAGCTGCGACTTGCCGACGCCGCCCAGCCCGTGCAGCGCGTGGGGCAGCACGGCGGCCGTGTCCTGGGCTGCGAGCTGCTCCTCCACGGTACTGAGCAGCGCCTGGCGGCCGACGAACGAGTTGTTCCGCATGGGAACGTTCACCATACGAGCGGCCGGCCTCGCGGTCGTGGTGGGCTGCATGGACTGCTGGGCCTCCGAGGTTTCGTGTTCGGACGTTTCGGTTACCGGGCTCGCCACGGTCTCTCCAGGTGATTCAGGGGCGTTCGACGCTGGATCACTGCCTTCTCCACCGTCTTCCAAGACCCCTGCGGCCGACCGGTTCACCTCAGCGGGCGTACCGGAGAGCAATCCGGCACCTGCTCGTTCGGCCGTACGGGTTGGTGCGGGCGCGAGCCGGGAGATCAGGTTCGGTTCGATGCGTTTGGCACGTTCGGAGTACGGCCCCGAAAGCGCCCGCATCACGGCGAGTTCACTGCGCGCCCACCCGCGCTCCGCCGGGTCGGGCAGTCTGGTCCCACCGGGGTCGCGCAGCGCGGCGCGCAGAGCGACACCCCTCTCGCCCGCGGCGGGCAGATCGCCCACCAGGCTGACGGTACGGGCAAGTTGGCTGCGGGTTGTGGTGGCGAGCAGTGCTTCGCGGATGCCGTCGGCGAACTCGGGGCGACCCTCACCACCGCTGTCCCAGTCGATCAGGCCGCCCATCAGGATCTCGGCGAGATGGTCGGGGCCGGTCTCCGGCATGGCGCGTCGCCGCAGTTGTTCCACGAGTTCGAACTCGAAGGGAACCGCTGCCAGTTGGGTGGCGAGGCGGCGCGCGGCCGGGGTCGCGAGCGTGAAGAAGCGGCGGACCGCGGCGGCGGCCGCGCGGGGGAAGCGCGGAGCGCGCAGTCCGGGTGCGGGCGAGCCCTTGGTGAGGGTGCCGGCCAGGACGACGGGCAGCTCGCGGCGCACTCCGCGTTCTGAGGTGACGAGGTCGGCCCAGGCGGCGAGGGAACCGGGCTTCAGCGACAGCACCGGTACGGGGACGGAGCCGTCGCCGGTGTCGGGCAGCGGCCGCAGCGGGTCGGGGCCGCCGGGCGGCGCCCAGTGTCCCAGGCTGTCATTGGGGGCACCGAACCCGCCGCCCTCCAGGACCGCCTGGTAGGGGTACAGCGAGGTGCGGTGGCGCAGATGGGGTGGCAGGAGGTGGACCAAGGCCGTCGGGCCGGAGTGCGCCAGGCGGCCGAGGAGTTCGTCAGCGGTGGCGGCGGCCCAGCCGTGGGCCAGTCCGTCGGTGACGACGAGGAAGACGCGGCCGCCGCGCCCGTCGAGCAACTCGGAGGGGTCGGCGGCGGCCCGGCCGGTGCCCCGGCGCAGGGTGGCGGCACCAGTGCGCGGCACGTCCACCGCGACGGTGCGCACGGCCCGGAAGGCTCCGCTGTACTCGGCGGCCTCCGCGAGGCGGACGACGGTGTCCTCCCAGACCCGCATGGTGGGAGCGCTGTCGGTGAGCAGCACCAGGTCGAAGCCCGAGGTGCGGGCGGGCCGCAGGAAGGGCATCCACAGGCCGTCGACGACCCCTCGCTCGGCGGTGGTCTCCTCGTCCAGTTCCAAGGTGTCGCGGGACGGGATGCGGCGGGCCAGCCGGTGCAGGGCGCGAGCGAGCAGGGCCGTGCGGCGGCCGGTGCCCGAGTGGGCCTGTTCGGCCCCGGGAAGCAGCGGCGGGCCCATGTGCAGCGTGAGGCAGCCGTCGGGGTCGGGTAACAGGTTCTCCGGGTCCGGCGGCACGGCCGGCGGAGCGTGAAAGGGGACACCGGCACCGCGCGGTCCGGTACGGACGGTCGGCTCGTCGGCCCCGGTCCGCACGCCGGGGACGCCGCCTCGGTCCTGGGAGCCCGCGCCCGCGAGCGCCGCGTCCTGGGCGGAGGACCGGTCAACGGCCGTGCGGGACGACTCCGGCTCCCGTTGGTCCCCGGCCGCCTCCGGGCCAGTCGTGAACGGGTGGGTGCGGCCGTCGGCGGGACCTCGCACGCCCGTGCCCTCCTGAGTGGCGGGACGGCTGTGCCGGGCCCAGTGGGCGGCGAGCCAGACGGCGTCGGCGAGTTCCTGCCAGTGCGGCCCGGAGTGTTCCCCGGAGAGCGACCGCGCGCCGGTGTACGGGTCTGGTCCCCGGACAGCCCGATCGGCGGCGACGTACTCGCTCGCTTGCCTGGCGGGCTCGGGGAACGCCGAAGGAGGCGACGTCCCCGATACGGGGTAGCCGTCGCCGGGTCCGGATGCGCGCTCCTGGGGGAAGCCGGTCATTCAGCGGCCCTTCGCGAGGTCGCGGAGGAGCATTTCCACGAGCTTACGCCCATCACCATCGGCCTGAAAACCACCCGCCGTAGTCATCTGGACAGCGTTGAGCAACTGATCCACGGAGTGGGTTCCGCCCGCCTGGACCCGCTGGACGTACAGGTCCACCATCTCCTCGGCCCCGGGCGACCGGATCCCCAAGTGCCTCTCGACCATGCCCAGGAGCCGCTCCCTGGAGGGGGCGCGCATCTCCAGGGGGATGCAACGGCGACGGAAGGCGGCCGGGAACTCGCGCTCCCCGTTGCTGGTGATCACCACGACCGGGAACTCCGCACACTCGACATGCCCGCCGCGCACGAGGGCGCGGCCTGAAGGATCGCTGGTGTGGACGTACGCCGCGTCAGCGGCGGCGCGCACCAGCTCGGGGATGTCATAGCTTCCGTTCTCCAGGACGTGCAGCAGGTCGTTCGGTAGATCGATGTCGCTCTTGTCGAGTTCGTCGACAAGGAGGACTCGCGGACGATCGTAGGGCAGCAGCGCGGTACCCAGAGGACCGAGGGTGATGAAGTCACCCAGCTTTGGGAGAAGTTGACGTTCCGTCGCATCGGTCGCCGTGTTGACGGCGGCCTCGGCGCGGTCGGCGTCGCCCGGCTGCTCCTCCCCGGCATCGTCCCGCCGCGCGGGGTCCGTCGAGTGCCGCACCCCGGCCTGCCAGGCGGCGATGGCCTGGGCTCGCCCCATGGCGTCGTGGATGTACAGACCGTCGCGCAGGGTCGTGCGGCTGACGATGCTCCACTCCAGGACGCGCCCCAGCCCGAGTTCCCGGGAGAGCAGATAGGCGAGGGTCGATTTGCCGATGCCCGGCGGCCCAGTGATCAACAGGGGCCTGCGCAGGACCAGGGCCCCGTTGACGATGTCGATCTCGTCCTGCCCGAGTTGCACGCTGTCGTCGTCGCGGCCCAGACGGCGCAGCGCGGCCTCATGGTCGTCCGGGGGCACCTGCTCGGGCGGGCCGCCGCGGAAGCGGCGCCAGGGGGGTGCCGGCGGCAGCCGGGGTGGGCTGTCCGGCGCCCCGCCGGCCGCATGGAACACACGCCAGTCGTCCGGGTGCGCCTGCTCGTTCGCGCTCATGCCGGTGCCTCCTCGGTGGCGAGATCGCCTGTGCCGGTGGTGTGGATGTCGACGACTCGAGTGGGATCGTCCCAAAAAAAACCGATATGTCGGCCAAGCAGGAGGTGCTGACCGCGTGTGTTGAGTTCTGCCTGTCTGCGGAGCCGGTGGATGGCCGTCGGGATCCTGGCCGGCACCGGCACCGACGCGAACACCGCTGTCACCACTTCGCGCCTCTCCTCGGCGAAGCTTCCTCTGCGGTCCCAGACCGCGAGCCCGATCCCTTCGGCGATGGCCGCCTTGAGCGCTGCCAGCGCGCTCTCGCCGGCCGGGGCGTCCAGTACCACGGCCGTATGCCTTGCCTCCCCGGCGAGCGCGGTCTGCCACGCGTCGATCCGCCGGCCGTCCGGTTCGCTCCAGCCGTGCACCGTGACGCCGTTCGTGCGCAGGATCCGCCAGCGCTCCTGCCACTGGTGGCGGACCTGCTCGTCGTCGGTGCGCATCCGTTCCAGGCTTCGGAGGTGCACCCCGTACCTCAGCCCGAGCGGCAATGGCCTGCCGTCACCGATGCGAAGCGTCAGCCCGGCCACATCGTGATTGAGGAGGTCGTACGGCAGGACGAACTCCACGTACGGCGGCTGCTGCCCCCCGCTGCTGCCGGTCTCGTACTGATCCGTCCACAGGCGGGCGCCCTGCCGCAACGAGCGTTCGACGGCGGGCCCGAGGCCCTCCAGGGTTGTGATGACCGGCTCGGCGGGCTGCGGATTCCAGTGGCCGGGCGCGGAGTTGAGCCAGGTCCGTACGACAACGTCCAGGGTGCCGTCCCCGGCCGGCTCGACCGCGACGACCAGACAGCGCGGAATGTCGGGGTCGTTCACCACGGTGGCGCGTTCGGCGCGACGCGCCGCCACCTCGGCCGTGTGCCCGGACCGCGCGGCCCAGTCGTCGACCCATCCGGCCAGCGCCGCGCGGTGGTCGGGGGTCCCGGCGAGCCGGGCCGCCCGGTCCAGCAGGAGCACCGTGGGCGGCAGCTGGTCGGGCTGCGCGTTCCACTCCAGGAGATGCGTGAACAACTGGTCGGGCGAGAGCCCGGTGGGGAGGTCGAGGCCGCCCAGCTCGCCGACCAGCTCGTCACGCAGCCGGACCGAGGGGAGTCCACCCCGGGCCAGGGCGATACGGGCGCTCTTCTCGTCGTCCCGGGACAGAGGGCCGGGCGGTGTCTGGGGCCCCGGAATGGGGGCCGCCGGGGCGATCAGCCGGTCGAGTTCGTCCCCCGCGGCGGCTCCTTCGAGGATGCGGACCACGCCCACCAGCACGTGTTCCCCGCCGGACACGCTCAGCGCCACGCGCACCAGGGTCGCCACGTCCTCGCGCAGTCGCACGCCACGCACGTCGACCTGCCGGTGCAGCTGGTCGCCCAGCACGGCGGCGAACTGCACGCGTCCCTGCGCGTCCTCCATGCAGCCCAGTTCGCACAACGCGTCGGTCAGACGTAAGAGCAGCTCAAGGCCTCGCGCACGCCCGGGATCGTCCTCATGCTCGCCGAACTCCGCGCCTGTCTTCACCGACTTTCCCCCTGAGTCGGTACGTTTGCCGGACCAACCAGCGAAGCTAGCACGGCAACCAGCGGTTAACCAGGGACGGATGGGAACGGAATCCAGCTGTCCGGCCAGGCCCCGCCCAGGGGGCGGCGCCGGCCGGAACCAGCCGCCGGCCGGCACGGCGGCCACCGCCCCGCGGCCGGCCGCCTCACAGACGCGGATCCACCGGCTCCGACTCCAGTGCGAGCACGCCGAACACCGCCTCGTGCACCCGCCACAGCGGTTCGCCGTCGGCCAGGCGGTCCAGGGCCTCAAGACCGAGGGCGTACTCGCGCACCGCCAGGGAGCGCTTGTGGTTCAGGAAGCGGTGGCGCAGGCGGGCGAGGTTGTCCGGGCGGGTGTACTCGGGACCGTAGATGATCCGCAGGTACTCCCGGCCGCGGCACTTGATGCCGGGCTGCACCAGACGGCCCGTCTCGCCGCGCACCAGCGCGCCCAGCGGCTTGACGACCATGCCCTCGCCGCCACGGCCGGTCATCTCCAGCCACCAGTCGACGCCCGCCCGCACCGACTCCGGCTCCGCCACGTCGACGTACAGGCGCCGGGTGGTCTGGAGCAGACCGGTGGCGTCGTGCTCCACGAGCCGGTCGAGCAGCGCCAGTTGCCCGTCGTGCGGCAGTCCGGCCAGGCTGCGGCCCTGCACGGCCAGGATCTGGAACGGTGCCAGGCGGACACCGTCCAGACCGTCGGTCGGCCAGCAGTAACGGCGGTAGGCGGCGGTGAACGCGGCCGCGTCGGCGGCCCGCCCGCGCTGGCGTTCCAGCAGATCCGCCACGTCGGCACCGCGTGCCGCGGCGCCCTCCAGGGCGGCCAGCGCGTCCGGGAACACCGCGCCGGAGGCCGCGCCGACCGCCGCGTACTGCGAGCGCAGCAGCCCGGAGGCCTTCAGCGACCAGGGCATCAGCTCACCGTCGAGCAGCAGCCAGTCGGTGTCCAGCTCCGCCCACAGGCCCGCCTCGGTGACCGCCGTGCGCAGCCGGCCGAGTATCTCCTCGGTGACCGACGGGTCGTCGAAGAAGGGACGGCCGGTGCGGGTGTAGAGGGACCCGGTCGGGCCATCCACGCCGAACCGGGCGCGCGCCGCCTCCGCGTCCCGGCAGACCAGGGCCACCGCCCGCGAGCCCATGTGCTTCTCCTCGCACACGACCCGGGCCACCCCGTCCTCCCGGTACTGGGCGAACGCCTCCCGCGGGTGCTCCAGGTAGCCGTCGACCCCGGAGGTCGCCGTCGGCGCCATGGTGGGCGGCAGGTACGGCAGCAGCCGTGGGTCGACCGCGAAGCGGCTCATGACCTCCAGGGCCGCCGCCGCGTTCTCCTCGCGGACCGCGACCCGCCCGGCGTGCCGGGTCTCCACGGCCCGGCGGCCGTGCACGTCACCGAGGTCCAGCGGACGCCCGTCGTGCCCGCCCGGCGCCTCGGTGCGCAGCGGCCTGGCCGGCTCGTACCAGACCCGCTCGGCCGGTACGTCGACCAGTTCCCGCTCCGGCCAGCGCAGCGCGGTCAGCCTGCCGCCGAACACCGCGCCGGTGTCCAGGCAGATCGTGTTGTTGAGCCAGGTGGCCTCCGGGACCGGGGTGTGGCCGTAGACCACGGCCGCCCGGCCGCGGTAGTCCTCCGCCCACGGATAGCGCACCGGAAGCCCGAACTCGTCCGTCTCCCCGGTGGTGTCGCCGTAGAGCGCGTGCGAGCGCACCCGGCCGGAGGTGCGGCCGTGGTACTTCTCCGGCAGGCCGGCGTGGCTGACCACCAGCCGGCCGCCGTCGAGGACGTAGTGGCTGACCAGGCCGTCGATGAACTCCCGTACCCGCGCCCTGAACTCCTCGCTCTCCCCCTCCATCTGCGCGACGGTCCCGGCGAGTCCGTGGGTGTGCTGGACCTTGCGGCCCTTGAGGTGGCGCCCGTACTTGTTCTCGTGGTTGCCCGGCACGCACAGCGCGTCGCCCGCCTCCACCATGGACATCACCCGGCGCAGCACGCCCGGGCTGTCCGGGCCGCGGTCGACCAGGTCGCCGACGAAGACCGCCGTACGGCCCTCGGGGTGCGTTCCGTCGGTGTAGCCCAACTTGGCGAGGAGCGACTCCAGTTCGGCGGAGCAGCCGTGGATGTCGCCGATGATGTCGAACGGGCCGGTGAGGTGGGTGAGGTCGTTGAAGCGCTTCTCCGTGACGACCGACGCGTTCTCGACCTCCTCGGCTCCGCGCAGCACGTGCACCTTGCGGAAGCCCTCGCGCTCCAGGTGCCGCAGCGAGCGCCGCAGTTCGCGGGTGTGCCGGCGGATCACCCGGCGGGGCATGCCGGCCCGGTCGGCGCGGGCCGCGTTGCGCTCGGCGCACACCTCCTCCGGCACGTCGAGCACGATGGCGATGGGCAGCACGTCGTGGCTCTTCGCCAGGTCGATCAGCTGCCGCCGGGCGTCCTGCTGCACGCTGGTGGCGTCGACGACGGTACGGCGGCCGGCCGCGAGGCGCTTGCCGGCGATGTAGTGCAGCACGTCGAAGGCGTCGCGGGTGGCGCCCTGGTCGTTCTCGTCGTCGGAGACCAGGCCGCGGCAGAAGTCCGAGGAGAGGACCTCGGTGGGCTTGAAGTGGCGCCGGGCGAAGGTGGACTTGCCCGAGCCGGAGGCGCCGACGAGGACGACCAGGGAGAGGTCGGTCACGGGCAGGACGCGTCCTCGTGTGGTGGGGGTCCGTGTCCCGCCCGGTGTGCCGGTCTGTGTGTCGCTCTGTGTCCCGGCCTGCGTCTCGGTCCGTGTCCCGGTCCGTGTCTCGGTCATGCCGCCTTCGCCTCCTTCTCGCCGTCTCTGCTGTCCTTGGTGGCCTTGAGGGTGAACACCGCCATCTGGGTGGGCGGTCCGACCTCGGGGTCGTCGGGGCCGACGGGGCGGAACTCGACGTCGTAGCCGCGGCGTTCGGCCACGGCGTGCGCCCACCGGCCGAACTGCTCGCGGGTCCACTCGAAGCGGTGGTCGCGGTGCCGGACGTGCCCGGCGGGGAGGGTCTCCCAGCGGACGTTGTACTCGACGTTCGGGGTGGTCACGAGGACGGTGCGGGGGCGGGCCGCGCCGAACACCGCGTACTCCAGGGCGGGCAGCCGGGGCAGGTCGAGGTGCTCGATCACCTCGCTCAGCACGGCGGCGTCGTAGCCCTTCAGCTCCTTGTCGGTGTAGACGAGCGAGCCCTGCCGCAACGTGACGCGGGCGGCCTGCCGCTCCCCCATCCGGTCCAGTTTCAGCCGCCGGGCGGCGATGGCGAGGGCCCGTACCGACACGTCGACGCCGACGATCTCCGTGAACCGCGCGTCCCGCAGCAGCGCCTGCACCAACTGGCCCTGCCCGCAGCCGAGGTCGAGGACCCGGGCGGCGCCGCGCTCGTGCAGCGCGGCGACGATCGCGTCCCGCCGCCGCACGGCCAGCGGCGTCGGCCTCTCCTCCGTCTCGGTCTCCGCCGCCACGGCGTTGTCGAGCTCCTCGACCCCGCTGTCGTCGGTCTCGGCCAGCCGCACCAGTTCCAGGCGCTCCATCGCCTGCCGGGTCAGCGACCAGCGGCGCGAGAGGTAGCGGCTGGTGATCAGCTTCTGCTCCGGGTGCGCGGGCAGCCAGCCCTCGCCCGCTCGGAGCAGCTTGTCCACCTCGTCCGGGGCGACCCAGTAGTGCTTGGCGTCGTCGAGGACGGGGAGCAGGACGTAGAGGTGGCGCAGGGCCTGGGCCAGGGTGATCGCCTCCGACTCCAGCACGAGCCGCACGTACCGCGAGTCGCCCCACTCGGGGAACTCCGCGTCCAGCGCGACCGGTTCGGCGGTGACCGTCCAGCCGAGCGGGGCGAACAGACGTTGCACGAGGGCGGGGCCGCCGCGGGCCGGAAGCGCCGGTACCTCGATCCGCAACGGGCGGGGCCGTGCCGGGAGTTCGGGACGCGCGCGGCACACCCCGCGCAGGGCGCTGGAGAAGACGCCGCTCAGCGCCACGGCGAGCAGCGAGGACGCCGCGTAGGGGCGGTCGTTGACGTACTGCGCGAGCGCCGCGTCGGGGGCGCCGCCGCGTCCCTTGCCCTTGCTCCGCCGGACCAGGGCCACGGTGTCGACCTCGAGCAGCAGCGCCGCCGTGCAGCGCCGATCATCCGCCTCCGGGTAGAGGACGTGCGCGGTGCCGTAGGAGGTGGAGAACGCCTGGGCGTTGTCCGGGTGCTTGTGCAGCAGGAAACCGAGGTCGGTCGCCGGGTGTTCGGGGGTACCGGTGGTGGTGATGGTCAGGAACATGCGGAGGGCCTCTCCGGCTGGACGGACGGCTGCGGTGCCGGGTACGCCGAAGCCCCCGAGGACGGTGCTCCCGGGGGCTCGGCAGGACGACGCCCTCACCTTCGCACAGGGGGCCGGACCAGCGCCTTCCAATATTCACCGGCCACCTCCCGTGGCCCGGGGCGCCGTTGACGGGGTGTCGTGTCGCCCGCGCCGCCGGCCCGACTGACCGCAGTGACCGCACCGGGCGCACCGGGCGCTAGGACAGCTGCGACTGCACCTGCGTGGAGATCAGTTCCAGGTGGTCCAGGTCGGACAGGTCGAGGATCTGGAGGTAGATCCGGCTCGCGCCGATCGCGGCGTAGCGGCCGATCTTGTCGACGACCTCGGCCGGGGAGCCTGCCAGGCCGTTGGCCTTCAGTTCGTCGACCTCGCGGCCGATCACGGCGGCACGGCGGGCGACCTCCCGGTCGTCCCGGCCGACGCAGACGACGAGGGCGTTGGAGTACGTCAGGTCGTCGGGGCGCCGGCCGGCCGCCTCCGCGGCGGTCCGGACCCGGCCGAACTGCCGCTCGCTGTCCTCGATCGAGGCGAACGGGACGTTGAACTCGTCGGCGTACTGCGCGGCGAGCCGCGGCGTGCGGGTGGCTCCGAGGCCGCCCACGAGCACCGGGATCTTCGTCTGCGCGGGCTTGGGCAGCGCGGGCGACCCGGTGAGCTCGTAGTAGGTCCCGCGGAAGTCGAAGGTCTTGCCGACCTCGGTCGCCCACATCCCCGTGACGATGGCCAGCTGCTCCTCCAGACGGCCGAACTTCTCCTTCGGGAAGGGGATGCCGTACGCCTGGTGCTCCTCGGCGAACCAGCCCGCTCCCAGGCCCAGTTCGACCCGGCCGCCGGACATCCGGTCCACCTGGGCGACCTGGACGGCGAGCACGCCGGGCAGCCGGAAGGTGGCGGCCGTCATCAGCGTGCCGAGCCGGATGCGCCTGGTCTCGCGGGCGAGTCCGGCGAGGGTGATCCATGCGTCGGTGGGTCCGGGCAGGCCGTCCACGTCGCCCATGTGCAGGAAGTGGTCGGAGCGGAAGAAGGCGTCGAACCCGAGGTCCTCGGTCGCCTTGGCCACGGTGAGCAGGGTGTCGTAGGTCGCGCCCTGCTGGGGCTCGGTGAAGATGCGAAGATCCATGCCCCCATCCTGCACGCCGTCGGACGCGCGGGCGCGGGGGCCTCACCGGGGCCCCCCGCCCTCCCGCCCCCGGTCGGGTGAAATCGCCTCCGGCTCCGGCGGCGCCTCCTCCCGCGCGGCCAGTTTCCGCACCATCTCGCGGATCCGGTCCCGGGATTCGTCCGCCGCGTCGATCGCCTCCATGCACTGCCAGTACATGGCCTCGTCGGCGGCCGAGCTCGCGATGCCGACGAGCGCGATGCCGGCATCGCCGAGCAGGGCGTCCAGGCTCAGCAACGCCTTCCGGGCGTCGTCCAGTTCGGTGAGCCGAGCCGCCCGTAAGTCCTCCGGATCGAGGTCCGGCGCGTCGAGGACCCCGCAGCCCCGGCCCGCCAGTTCGGTCAGCCCCAGTGCCTCGCCCCGTAGTTCGGGCGGTCCGGAGACGGCGAGGCGGCTGCCGATCGCCTGCGCCAGGGCATGCGCCTGCCAGACCTCGGCCAGGATGGCGGGGGCCTCGCCGCCCCCCGCCAGGGCACGCCTGCTCGCCAGGATGAGCCGCACCGCGTCCATGCGCTGCCCCTGTCTGTCCCGACGTGCTGTTCGCACGTCCGCCCGAACTCCCTTGTTCACTACCCAGAGTGAGGGTGCATGGGACGAAAAGCCAGAGGAAGACGGAAATCTGCGGACAACAAATCGGTTTCGGCTGGGTGAACGATTTCGGAGAGTGACGACGGAGGGTGGCCTTCGCCACTCACTCCCCCGATTCCGTCGATTCCCCCGAGCCTCCCAGGTCCCCCGAGTCCGCCGACTTCCCCGGCACCGGAAAACGCCGCTCGTTCCGGTCGATCTTCGCCGCCAGTGCCGCCAGCGGATCGACGCCGAGCACCTCGCACAGTTGCAGCAGATACGCGAGAACGTCCGCGATCTCGTCGCGCACGCGGTGTGCGGTCGTGGGGTCCGCCATGACGCCGGCCGACTCCTCCGGGGTCAGCCACTGGAAGATCTCGACCAGTTCGGAGGCCTCCACGCTGAGCGCGGCGACCAGGTTCTTCGGTGTGTGGTACGGCTGCCAGTCGCGCGCCGCGGCGAACTCCGCCAGCCGCCGCTGCAACCCCGCCAGATCCGGATGCTCGGATTCCTCAGTCACGCCACCAGGTCTACCATCCACGGCTCCCGCACCTTCGCGGCGCCGGGGCTCACCTGCCCGGAACCGCGGCGCCCGGCACGAGTCCGCCCACCTCGGTGCCGGGCGGCGTGAGCAGGAACACGTTGCGGTCGACGCGGTGCATCCCGCTGCCCAGGCCGAAGACGACGCCGGTGCTGAAGTCCAGGACCCGCTTGGCGACCTCGCCCTCGGCGCCGGTGAGGTCGAGGAGGACCGGGATGCCCGCCATCAGGGTCTCGGCGACGTCACGGGCGTCCGCGAACACGTTGACCCGCAGGACGACGAAGCGGCGGCGCGCCTCCGTCGTCGCTTCCGGGGGCACGCGGTGGTCCACCGCGGACGGCCAGGCGTCGCGGCCCCGCAGCGGAACCACCTGGGCGAGCCCCTCCCACTGCTCATCGGTGACGTCCTGACGGTTCACCGGCTCCCCCCGCCCTGTCTCGCTTCCTTCACCTGCACCAGCCAATTCTTACGCCACGTCACCCTTTCGGCCCAACAGCGACACGGTGCGCGACCAGAGGTCCTGAGGGTGTCCGAAAGGGACATCGCCTCGACCGACAGGGTTCGTCCGCAGCGCCCCGCCTGACCGGTTCCTTCCCGAAAGAGGCTTCTTACCGCGTTCACACCGCGCTCTTCACCACGCGCAGCACGCCGCTCACCGGACCTGATTACCGTCGTATGTCGTGCACTTGGCAGAGCAACAGCTGGAGGCACCCGGTCGGCGGACACTGTCGGTGGTGTCCGCCCCGGAACCGGCCGTACGAGTGCCGAATCAGGATGTCCGACTGGCGGCGCCCACAAAGGGGTGAGCGCGCGGAGGCCCGCTTCCGGTGGCCTCCGCGCGCGCTCGCGCCGATCGCGAACCGCCGGTGGGGGGGGGGGGGGGGGGG
>NZ_JBQRUW010000034.1:0-96940 GCF_052663305.1 Streptomyces cyslabdanicus | reverse complement strand
CAGATGCTGGAGACGGGGTATCAACTAATCTGGCGTTGATTTTTGGCACGCTGTTGAGTTCTCAAGGAACGGACGCTTCCTTCGTACTCACCCTCTCGGGCTTTCCTCCGGGCGCTTCCCTTCGGTGTTTCCGACTCTATCAGATCTTTCCGATCCGATTTCCTCGGTGCTTTCCAGGTTTCCGCTCTCGCGTTTCCCTTTCCGGCGGTTCCGACTTTATCAGAACTTTTGAGCCGGTCTGACCGGCCCTCGTTTTCCGATTCATCGGGAGAGGCTTCTTCATGATCGATGTTATCGATGTGCACAGAAGCAGATAGATACTCACTGCCACCCTCGTGGACTGTGTCCATCTCCGGGCAACTGTTTGAATCTACCTCCCCACCCGACCCGTGTCAACGGCTCCGGTGCGGCGAAGAGGACAGTAGCAGCTCGGCGGGCCTGAACGCACATCAGGCGGCGGTCGGCACGCTCGCGCTTCGCTCGATCGGCGCTACGTCCCCTGTGCCGCCGGCCCGTGCCGCCCGACCGCCGAGGACGTAGACGTAGGCCAGGAAGGCCAGCTCGGCGACGACACCGATCCCTATGCGGGCCCAGGTGGGCAGCCCCGACGGCGTCACGAAGCCTTCGATGGCGCCTGACACGAGGAGGACGAGGGCCAGGCCGATCGCCATGCCCACCGCGGCTCTGCCTTCTTCGGCGAGAGCCGTGCGGCGGGATCGGGGGCCGGGATCGATCACTGTCCAGCCGAGGCGCAGTCCCGTACCCGCGGCGACGAAGACCGCCGTCAGTTCGAGCAGCCCGTGCGGGAGGACGAGCCCCAGGAAGGTGTCGAGCCGGCCGGCCGAGGACATCAGGCCGATGCCCACACCGAGGTTGAGCATGTTCTGGAAGAGGATCCACAGGACCGGTAGTCCCAGGAAGACACCCAGGACCAGGCACATCGCGGCGGCCTGCGCGTTGTTCGTCCAGACCTGGGCGGCGAAGGCGGCCGCGGGGTGGCTGGAGTAGTAGGTCTCGTACTCACCGCCGGGGCGGGTGAGCTGCCGTAGCTCGCTGGGGGCCGCGATCGCGGCCTGTACCTCGGGGTGCGTACCGATCCACCAGCCCAGGAGCGCGGCGACGACGGTGGACAGGAGCGCGGTGGGGACCCACCAGTGGCGGGCCCGGTAGACCGCCGCGGGGAACCCCTCCAGCAGGAAGCCGGTGACGTCCCGCCACGAGGCGCGGCGGGTCCCCGTCACGGCGCTGCGGGCCCCGGCCACGAGCTGGCTGAGCCGGCCCGTCAGCTGCGGGTCGGGGGCACTGGACTGGATCAGGGAGAGGTGGGTGGCGGTGCGCTGGTAGAGGCCGACGAGCTCGTCGGCCTCCGCGCCGCTGAGTCGGCTTCGACGGCGGAGCAGGGTGTCGAGGCGGTCCCATTCCGCTCGGTGGGCGGAGACGAAGACGTCCAGGTCCATCGTGTCTGCCTGCTCCTCGGCTGGTTGTTCGACAACTCGTCGGCTGTATCAGCTTGTCTTCTTGCGGCGCGGCCGCCCTCAGCTTGGCAGACTGGCCGTTCTCGGGGCAGGCCAGGGGAAGGACGACGGGCGTGAGTGAGCTGGTGACGGGTGAGGCCGTGGCGCTGGAGGTGCGCCCGGCGAGGCTGCCCAGCAGGGCCCTGGCGGTGACCCTCGATCTCGTCGTGACGGTGGTGGTCTACATCGCCGTGTCCTTGGTCCTCCTGGCGTCCACGTCCTCCCTGGACGAGGCCGCGCAGGTCGCGGTGTCGATCGCGACGTTCCTGCTCGTGCTGGTCGGCGGGCCGATAGCCGTGGAGACGCTCAGCCACGGGCGGTCTCTGGGGAAGATGGCCTGCGGGCTGCGGGTGGTCCGGGACGACGGCGGGCCGATCCGGTTCCGGCACGCGCTCGTGCGTGGGGCAATCGGTGTGGTCGAGATTCTGATGACGTTCGGGGTCGTCGCCTGTATCGCGTCGCTGGTGTCGGCTCGGGGGCGTCGGCTGGGTGACGTGTTCGCGGGCACCCTGGTCGTGCGGGAGCGTGTGCCGGACGGGCGGGCGACCGCCGTGCCTCCGCCGCCGCCCTGGCTGGCGGGGCGTTTCTCGGCGCTGGATCTGTCGGCGGTTCCCGACGGACTGTGGCTGGCGGTGCGGCAGTACCTGACGCGGATGCAGAACCTGGATCCGCAGGTGGGCTGGAACATGGCCGAACGGCTCGCCGCCGATCTCGCCGCCCGCACCGGGACTCCGGCACCGCCGGAGGTTCCGGCGGCCATGTATCTGGCGGCGGTGTTGCAGGAGCGGCAGGCACGCGAGGCCCGGCGTGCGTTCGGCGGCGACTTCGTGGCCGGCGCGTCCGCCGGAGGGGGCGGCGTCCCGGTCACCGGGCCCGGTGCGGCGCCCGGTGTTCCCGGCTTCCCGCCGCCGCAGCTGCCGGCGTACGGCGTGCCGCAGCCGCCTGTCCACGGCGTCGGTGAGCACTCGGCGACTCCCGCAGTGTCCGGCGCTGCTTCACCCGCCGCGCCTCAGGACGCCTCGTCCCAGGGCGCCCCGCCCGCAGACCTCCCGCCGCGTCAGGCGGCTTCCGGGGACAGCGCGCGGACCGGGCGTCCCGGCACCGGGTTCGCGCCTCCGGCCTGATGCGCCGGCCGATGCGTCAGGTGCCGAAGACCGACGGGGGCGACTGAAGGTCCTCGAGCTCGATGCCGGGGGCCGCCAGAACCACGTCCCCGGCGATGTGCACGGAGTACTGCTCGCCCGTGTCCAGGGCTGTGACCTGGTATTCGTCCACGGTCAGCGGGCCGTTGTCAGTGGCGTGTGCTTCTCTTTCCACCAGAGCCCAGGACTGGTCCACGGTGCGGGGGGCGAGGACCGGATCCGTGAGGGCGACGAGGCGGACGCGGGTCGCGGCGGCGGAGGGGGTGAGGCGCAGGAGACGGGCGGTGGCGATGAGGAACGCGGGGGACGTGCCGGTGAAGGCGTGGGCGCGCGCAGTGCCTTCGGTGGCATGGCTGCCGGTGGGGTCGGTGCGGACCCAGGTGACGCCGTCGAGGGCGGCACCGCGCACCTGCCAGCTCCCCGCGTGCAGTTCGAGGCGGATGGGGCGGCCGAGATCGTCGAGGGCCAGGTCGACGGAGCCGTGATGAGCGCCCGAGGGGGTGGTCACCTGGGATACGTAGCGCCAGCCGGAGGGGCCGGGGGCGCACTGGAAGTGCTCTTCGGCGAAGGGGGTGTGATCGTGCGGATCGTGGAGCGAATATCGGCCGCGGGGCATGGGGGTCCTGGGGTGTGACGGGGTGGTCCGGCCGCCTCGCCGCCGCGGGCAGGCGGGCGTGACGGCCGCCGGCCCGGTCGAGCCGGTCCGGTCGAAAAGGGGCAGGCCCCCGACACGGGGGTGCGGGGGCCTGCCTCAGGGACCTGGCTGAGACGCGGGGTGCGGCTCGGTGGCGGTCAGTAGCGGTAGTGGTCCGACTTGTACGGGCCGTCGACCTCCACACCGATGTACGCGGCCTGCTCGGGGCGCAGCTTGGTGAGCTTGACGCCGAGGGCGTCCAGGTGGAGGCGGGCGACCTTCTCGTCGAGGTGCTTGGGCAGCACGTAGACGCCGGTCGGGTACTCGTCGGGCTTGGTGAACAGCTCGATCTGGGCCAGGGTCTGGTCCGCGAAGGAGTTGGACATCACGAACGACGGGTGACCGGTGGCGTTGCCCAGGTTCAGCAGGCGGCCCTCCGACAGCACGATGATCTTCTTGCCGTCCGGGAAGGTCCAGGTGTGGACCTGCGGCTTGACCTCGTCCTTGACGATGCCGGGGATCCGGGCGAGGCCGGCCATGTCGATCTCGTTGTCGAAGTGGCCGATGTTGCCGACGATGGCCTGGTGCTTCATCTTCGCCATGTCGGAGGCGAGGATGATGTCCTTGTTGCCGGTGGTGGTGACGAAGATGTCGGCCGTCTCGACGACGTCGTCCAGCGTGGTGACCTGGTAGCCGTCCATCGCCGCCTGGAGGGCGCAGATCGGGTCGATCTCGGTGATGATCACGCGGGCGCCCTGGCCGCGCAGGGACTCCGCGCAGCCCTTGCCCACGTCGCCGTAGCCGCACACGACCGCGGTCTTGCCGCCGATCAGGACGTCGGTGGCGCGGTTGATCCCGTCGACCAGGGAGTGCCGGCAGCCGTACTTGTTGTCGAACTTCGACTTGGTGACGGCGTCGTTGACGTTGATCGCCGGGAACAGGAGGGTGCCCTCCCGCTGCATCTCGTACAGGCGGTGCACGCCGGTGGTGGTCTCCTCGGTGACGCCGCGGATCTCGGAGGCCAGCCGGGTCCACTTCTGGGGGTTCTCGCCCAGGGTGCGGGTCAGCAGCTGGAGGATGACGCGGTGCTCGTCGGACTCGGCGGTGTCGGGCGAGGGGACCTTGCCGTCCTTCTCGTACTCGACGCCGTTGTGGACCAGCAGGGTGGCGTCACCGCCGTCGTCCAGGATCATGTTCGGGCCGCCGGTGGTGCTGTCCGGCCAGGTCAGCGCCTGCTCGGTGCACCACCAGTACTCCTCGAGGGTCTCGCCCTTCCAGGCGAAGACCGGGACGCCCTGAGGGTCGTCGGGGGTGCCGTCGGGGCCGACGGCGATGGCGGCTGCCGCGTGGTCCTGGGTGGAGAAGATGTTGCAGGACGCCCAGCGGACCCGCGCGCCGAGGGCCGTCAGGGTCTCGATCAGGACGGCGGTCTGCACGGTCATGTGCAGGGAGCCGGTGATGCGGGCGCCCTTGAGCGGCTGCTTCTCGGCGTACTCCGCGCGGAGGGCCATCAGGCCCGGCATCTCGTGCTCGGCGAGGGAGATCTCCTTGCGGCCGAACTCGGCCAGGGACAGGTCGGCGACCTTGAAGTCCTGTCGGTTCTCGACAGTCGTCATGGGGTGCTGCTCCTCGGGGTTGGGGCGAGGTGGGTACGGCTGACCTGCGCGGCGGTGGACACAGCGGTGCCCGAAGAGGACACAGGCATGCCCGCGTGCGCGCAGCGCAGTCCGTCGGAGGCCCTCTCTCCCTCGGCCGGCCCGTCCTCGGGCCGCCCGACCGCCATCAGCAGCGACGTCTGGCTCCGTCCCAAGCTACACCGGAGAGCGGGTCGGCCCCAGTCCGTGTCAGGACACTTCGCTACCCTCAGCGCCGCGGACGGGCCGCGTGGGGAGGGGACGGATGTCTGGCAGAGGGCGAGGACTCGGGGCCGCGGCGATGGTGCTGGGAGTGGTGGGACTGGTGCTGGGCTTCGGCTCCTTCGGGTACGCGAGGGCGGCGTACGGGGGATCCGTCGTACAGGGCTCCAGCATGTCTCCGACGTACGCGCGCGGGGACCGGGTCTTCTTCGAGCGGGTCGACGGCACCCAGGTGCGGCGCGGTGACGTCGTGCTGTTCTCCGCGCCGGACCGCTACGGCGTCACCGCCAACGTGATGAACCGGGTCATCGGAGTGGGTGGCGATCACGTGGTGTGCTGCACGGGTGGGGGAAGAGGGGCGCAGGTCATCGTGAACGGCAAGCCGCTCCAGGAGCCGTACGTGAAGGACGGCGACGCCGACGGGGCGCACAAGGCGTACGACGTGACGGTTCCGAAGGGGCGCCTGTTCCTGCTGGGCGACTATCGGGCGAACTCGAACGACTCGCGGTTCTTCGCCGCCGACCACGGCGGGACGGTGCCCGTCTCGGCCGTCCAAGGCCGGGTCACCCGGAGTCACACCGCCCTCGTCCTGATCGTCGTGGGGATGCTGGCGGGGGTTGTCTCGGTCCTGGTCGGGCTCGGGCTGGGGATCGCGGCGCTGGCCGTACGGCGGCGGAAGGCGGTGCCGCCCGTGCCGCCGGCGCCCGTGCGGGCGTGAACGCGGACGGCGCCCGCCGAGGCAGAAGGATCGGCGGGCGCCGTCACGGCTTGGGGACTCAGTGTCCGGTGGGGTGCGGTGTCGGGCCGCCCGGGGTGGCCTCGCGGTCAGGGCCCCTGGCCGCCTCGACCTCGCTGTAGATGTCCGGTTCCAGGTAGATGACGCGGGCGATGGGGACCGCGGCGCGGATGCGGGCCTCGGCGGCGTCGATGGCGGCGGCGACCTCGGCGGCCGTGTCGTCGTGCTGGACGGCGATCTTGGCGGCGACGAGCAGTTCCTCGGGGCCGAGGTGGAGCGTGCGCATGTGGATGACACCGGTGACGGTGTCCCCGTCGACCGTGGCGGTCTCGATCCGCCGGACCACGTCGGTGCCGGCGGCCTCGCCGAGCAGCAGGGACTTGGTCTCGGCGGCCAGGACGAGGGCGATCAGCACGAGCAGGGCGCCGATGCAGACCGTGCCGATGCCGTCCCAGACGCCGTCGCCGGTGAGCAGGGAGAGGCCCACACCTCCGAGGGCGAGGACGAGACCGATCAGCGCGCCGAAGTCCTCCAGGAGCACGACCGGCAGTTCGGGCGCCTTGGCGCGGCGGATGAACTGGGGCCAGGACAGCTTGCCGCGCAGTGCGTCGGCCTCCTTGACGGCCGTGCGGAAGGAGAAGCCCTCGGCGACGATCGCGAAGAGGAGGACGCCCACCGGCCAGTACCAGTGCTCCAGTTCGTGCGGGTGGCTGATCTTCTCGATGCCCTCGTAGATGGCGAACATGCCGCCGACGGAGAACAGGACGATGGAGACGAGGAAGGCGTAGACGTACCGCTCGCGGCCGTAGCCGAAGGGGTGCTGCGGGGTCGCCTCGCGCTGGGCCCGCTTGCCGCCGATCAGCAGCAGGAACTGGTTGCCGGAGTCGGCGAGGGAGTGTACGCCCTCGGCGAGCATCGACGAGGAGCCGCTGAAGGCGAACGCCACGAACTTGGCTGCCGCGATGGCGAGGTTGGCGCCGAGTGCCGCCATGATCGCCCGGGTACCGCCTGACGCGCTCATCTGTTCGTGTCGTCCCTTCGCCGTCGTGCTCGGTTGCGGTCCTGACCCGTCATCGGCCAACGGCCAATGGGACATTGTCGCAGTCCGGTCGGGCGGCGGTACCCGGGCGGCGGCCTCTCGGGCCGCCGCCCGTGCGGTCATACGACGACCGTGGACCGGAACAGGGTGCCGGTGCCGGACACGTCGGTCTTTTCGCCGGCCGGGACGAACACGGACTGCCCCGGGGCGAGTTCCTGTTCGCCGGCCCGGACGGAGCCGGCCGTGCAGAGCAGGATCTGCGGGGTGTCGAGGGTGAGGTCGCGGGCGGTGGCGTTCTCGGTCAGGACGTAGCGGGACAGGCGGAACTCGTCGACGGGGGTGTCGTAGACCTCCTCGCCGTCGGGGCCGGCCTCCGGGCGCAGGACGCCGGGGTCGCGGGCCTCGAAGCGGACGATGCGCAGAAGTTCGGGGACGTCGACGTGCTTGGGGGTCAGGCCGCAGCGCAGGACGTTGTCGGAGTTGGCCATGATCTCCACGCCCAGTCCGTCGAGGTAGGCGTGCGGGATGCCGGCGCCGAGGAAGACCGCCTCGCCCGGCTTGAGACGGAAGTGGTTGAGGAGCATCGCAGCCAGCACGCCGGGGTCGCCGGGGTAGTGGCGGGCGATGCCGGCGTAGGGGGCGTGGTCGCCGCCGAGGCGGGCGCAGGCGGCCGCGGCCTCGGCGACCGTGCCGGCCATCTCCTCGCGGTCGGCGGTGAGCAGGGCGGTGAGGACCTCGCGCAGGGCGGCTTCCTCGGGGCCGGCGCGCAGCACGTCGATGTACGGCTTGAGGGAGTCGACGCCGAGGGCGTCCAGCAGGTCGGCGGCCCGGTTCGGCGCGCGGAACCCGCACAGGCCGTCGAACTCGGTGAGTGCGCAGACCAGTTCGGGCTTGTGGTTGGCGTCCTTGTAGTTGCGGTACGGGGCGTCCACGGGGACGCCTCGGCGCTCCTCGTCGGCGTATCCCTCCTTGGCCTGTTCCAGGTCGGGGTGGACCTGGAGGGAGAGCGGGGCTCCGGCGGCGAGGATCTTGAGCAGGAAGGGCAGGCGCGGGCCGAACTTCGCGACCGTCCTGGCGCCCAGTTCCTCCTCCGGGCCGGCCTCGATGACCTCGGCGAGGGTGCCGCGCGGGGTGCGGGAGGGTGCGCCCGGGTGGGCCCCCATCCACAGCTCCGCCTGGGGTTCGCCGCTCGGCTCGACACCCAGCAGGTGCGGGATGGCGGTGGTGGAGCCCCAGGCGTAGGGGCGGATGGTGTTGTCGAGGCGGTCCATGCGCTTCTCTCTGCGGATCTCTGTGCGGTTCTGGGCTGTGCTCGGCGTTCTCAGCTGTGCTCAGCCGTTCTGAGCTGTTCTCGGCTGTTCTTGGCTGTTCTCTGTTCTGAGCTGTTGTCGTCTGCGCTCAAGGACAGATCAGGTGCCGGAGGCGAGCGCCAGGTAAACGGCGGTGAAATCCGTGACGGCGATCAGTTCCGCGAGGGTCTCGATCTCGTCGCCGGGGTCCGGCTCCAGCTCGCTGATCGGCGTGTCGTGGCTGAGGGCCAGGTCCCGGGCGGCCGGCGCGGCGGTCAGGCCGCCCAGCGGGCGGTCCCGCAGCAGCACCACGCGCGCGTGCAGGGCGGGCCGCTCCTCGACGCGGTCACGGAAGAAGTCGTCCGGGTCGGCGCTGGCGGCCAGCGGACCGGCGAGCAGCGCGCTGTGCGCGGCGAGGGCTTCGGGCAGTTCGGCGACGATCGCGGGGATGCCCGACAGTTCGGCGAGTCCGGCGGCGAACCGGCGTCCCGCGGGGCCCGCGGAGTCGCCCTCGGTCCAGATGACCGGCAGCGCGTCGGCGAGTTCGGCGGCGAGGGTCTTGGCCGGGTTGCTGTAGGTGACGATGGCGGGTCCGCAGCGCTCGGCGATGTGGTCCAGCCGGTCGGCGACCTTCTCCAGGGCGTCGGGGGGCGCGCTGAGCAGGCCCACACGGTCCAGGAGGGCCAGCAGCGGGGTGAGCAGTGCCCACAGAACGCCCGGGGCGGATCCGGCGAGGGGTTCGCCGTGGTCGTAGGGGGCCGTGGCCATGGGGATGAACAGGCCGCGGGCGCCCTCGAGGGTCTCGGCGAGCGGGGTCCCGGCCGGGGCCACGGCGACGACCGTGCAGCCGCGCCGGTAGGCCTGCTCGGCGAGCAGGGACAGGCTCGGCTCGGTGCCGTCCGGGGTGGCGATCAGCAGCAGGTCGACGGAGCCGGCCCAGCCGGGCAGTTCCCAGCGCAGGGCTCCGGCGGCCGAGGCCACGCCCGTGGGCGCCAGCCGGGTCACGGGGCTGCCGGCGCCGGCGAGCGTGCCGAGCAGGTCGGCGGCGTGGGTGGCGGCGGCGCCGGGTCCCGCGATCAGGACGGCCCGGGGGCGGCCGTCGGGCCTGAGGCCCCGCACGCCGGCCTCGGCGGCGTTCCGGGCGGCGGTCCGGACGCGGGCGCCGGCCTCGGCGGCACCGCGGAGCAGTCCGCGGCGGTCGGCTTCGGCGAGCCCCTCCGGGGCGTCGAGCAGCGATTCGTCGAGCATGGGCGGCAGCCTCCCGATCGGGCACCGAGCGCCGGGTCGTCTTCGTGCGGGCGGCGGGCGAGGCGATGGGCCTCTTCCGGAGGAGCCCGCGTCACGCGGGGCGGCGGGCCTCGTCGACGAGCAGGACGGGGATGCCGTCGCGGACGGGGTAGGCCAGACCGCAGTCCTGCCCGGTGCAGACCAGCTCGGCTTCCTGCTCCTTGAGCGGGGCGTGGCAGGCCGGGCAGGCGAGGATCTCCAGGAGGCCGGCTTCGAGCGGCATGGGGTTTCCCTTCGGCGGGCGGGTATGCGTCGGTGCGGTCGTACGTGCCTGGTCAGCGTACCGCCGGTGGAGGCGGCGTGACGGGGCCGGGCCGGGGCCCGCACGCCGCGCCGCCGCCCTGGTGGGGGGTGGAAGGCTTCTCAGCCCCGGATGATCGCCAGGGCCTCGTCCCGCACCTTGGCCATCGTCGTCTCGTCGCGTGCCTCGGCGTTCAGCCGCAGCAGCGGTTCGGTGTTGGACGGGCGGACGTTGAACCACCAGTCGGCGGCGGTGACGGTGAGCCCGTCGAGTTCGTCGAGGGTGACGTCCGCCCGGCCGGCGTAGGCCGACCTGACGGCGGCGAGGCGTGCCGCCTGGTCGTCGACCGTGGAGTTGATCTCGCCGGAACCGGCGTAGCGGTCGTACTGGGCGACGAGGGCCGACAGGGGGCCGTCCTGGCCGCCCAGGGCCGCGAGGACGTGCAGGGCGGCCAGCATGCCGGTGTCGGCGTTCCAGAAGTCCTTGAAGTAGTAGTGCGCGGAGTGCTCGCCTCCGAAGATCGCGCCGGTCCTCGCCATCTCGGCCTTGATGAAGGAGTGGCCCACGCGGGTGCGGGTGGGTGTGCCGCCGTTCTCCTTCACCACCTCCGGGACCGACCAGGAGGTGATGAGGTTGTGGATGATCACGCCCTTGCCGCCGTTCTTCGCCAGCTCGCGGGCGGCGACCAACGCGGTGATCGCGGAGGGGGAGACCGGCTCGCCGCGCTCGTCGACCACGAAGCAGCGGTCGGCGTCGCCGTCGAAGGCGATGCCGAGGTCGGCGCCCTCCGCGCGGACCCGCTGCTGCAGGTCGACCAGGTTGGCCGGGTCCAGCGGGTTGGCCTCGTGGTTGGGGAAGGTGCCGTCCAGTTCGAAGTACATCGGGACGAGGTCGACGGGCAGGCCGTCGAAGACCGTCGGGACGGTGTGGCCGCCCATGCCGTTGCCGGCGTCGACGACGACCTTGAGGGGGCGCAGGGAGTCCAGGTCGACGAGGGAGCGCAGGTACGCCGCGTAGTCGTGCAGCGTGTCGCGGTGGCCGACCGTTCCCTGCCGGGCGGCCGGCTCCGGGGCGCCGGAGGCGAGCCATCGCTCGACCAGTTCGCGGATCTCCGCCAGCCCGGAGTCCTGGCCGACGGGGGCCGCGCCCGCGCGGCACATCTTGATGCCGTTGTACCTGGCCGGGTTGTGCGAGGCCGTGAACATCGCGCCGGGCAGGTCCAGGGCGCCGGAGGCGTAGTACAGCTGGTCCGTGGAGCACAGCCCGATCTCGGTGACGTCGGCGCCGTACCGCGCCGCGCCGCGGGCGAAGGCACGGGCCAGGCCCGGCGAGGAGGGCCGCATGTCGTGGCCGGTCACCAGGGCGTCGGCGCCGGTCACCTGGGCGAAGGCCGCCCCGAGGAGTTCGGCCAGCGACTCGTCCCACTGGTCCGGGACCACTCCGCGTACGTCGTACGCCTTCACGATCTGCGACAGATCAGCAGTCACGGCCAGCCCTTCTGAGGTCCCATCGGTCACCACAAACTACCGCCGGCGCGCGAACACGAGGCAGCGGAGGGCGAGGGCCCGGGTGACGGAGGGGTTTCGCGGCGGGGGAGTCAGTTGTCGGGCGAGCGGAGCACGCGCAGGTGGCCGCGGCGAGCGACCTCCATCGGGTCGGCGCTCCGCGCGCCGCCGCCGGCCCCGGCCGCCCGCTCCTGAGGCCTGGCCGCCTCGCGCACGGCGTTGGCTAGCGCTTCCAGATCGTCACCGCTGGGCCGCGCGGGAGCCGAGCCGTCGAGGAGCCGGACGACCTCCCAGCCGCGGGGGGCGGTGAGACGCTCGGAGTGCTCGGCGCACAGGTCGTAGCAGTGGGGTTCGGCGTAGGTGGCGAGCGGGCCGAGGACGGCGGTCGAATCGGCGTAGACGTACGTCAGCGTCGCTACGGCGGGACGGCCGCAAGCGGTGCGCGAACAGCGACGTACAAGGCTCACGACGTTGGACGGTACCGCACTCTTGAGCGGGCCGCGACGACTCTCCATCAGGTCACTCAGCCGTGTCGCGGCACGAAACGCCCCGGACGCACCTTCTGTCACACTTCGCTGACCTGCATGGACGCCTCCGGTCGGGATCTCGAGCCCGCCGGATCCGGTCACGACCAGGCACAAAATCAGTCAATCCCCTTGATATTGACGGCTCCGGAGAGATACGGAATCGAGCCCGAGCTTGGCCGAAATGCTCACTTGGACACAGGCCGTGGCACACCGTCCGGCGCGGCCCGTGGCGCCGTGTCCGGGATGACGCGCGGGACCGGGCGCGCGGGGACGCCGGGGACTACCCTTCACCAGTGATGGACAACCGTGTACCGCCCCGTGCCGCCGGCCCCGGGCCCCGACGACGTGATCGCCACGGCCGCGGCATGCGCGGACCGATCGCCCCGCCGCAGGTGCCGCTCGCCGCGAGCCGCGCCGAGGCGTTCGCGGATCTGGTGCAGGACTCCGTGGACCGCCTGGAGCGGCGCTGGCCGCAACTGGCCGACATCGACTTCTTCGTGGTGGAGGTGCCGCGGCTGGACGGTCCCGGGCAGACCTGGAACGACGAGGCGGTGCCGCTCGGGGGCACGGTCGCGTCGCGTGAGGGGCGGCGGGCGCGTGTGGTCGTCTACCGGCGGCCGGTGGAGATCCGCACCAAGGGCCGCGACGAGCGGGCCGCCCTGGTGCACGAGATCGTCGTCGAGCAGGTGGCCGAGCTGCTGGGACTGACCCCGGAGACGGTCGACCCCCGGTACGGCGAGGACTGACCGCCCCGGCACGGCGAGGACCGCCCCAGCACACCGCCGGGGCGCCCTCGGACCGCCCGGCTCACTTCTGGAGCACCGACAGGTCCTGCTCCGCGTGCGGCACCGCCACCATCCCCCGGTCGTCCGGCAGCGTCTGGATCGTGAAGCCGGGGTTGCTCTCCCCCGACGCCGTGAGGGTGCGCGCCCCGTAGACCGGGCCGCCGGAGATCCGCTCCACCGTGAGTGCGTACGTCCCCTTCAGACCGGACGGCACCAACGGGGCGATGTCCTGGGTCGTGCCCTCCTTGATCGTGTACGTCTTCGAGACGGCCGTGCCGCCCCCGCTGCCCGCCGACGCGGTGACCTTGACCTGTGCGGTGGCGGTGGGAGCCGTCAGCGACAGCGTCGAGCCCTTGGCGCTGTTGTCGGGCGAGGTCGCCCGGGTCATGACCGGGCCGGTCGCCGGGATGAACGCCGTCTCCTGCCGGTCGCCCTTGCCCCGGAGGACCCGCAGTGCCGCGACCACGGGCACGGACCGCGAGGTCGGGGTCAGCACCAGCGACCCCGCCTCCTCGCGCGTGACCTCGCCGAGGTCGACGGCGATCGTCATCCCGCCCTTGAGGTGGACCGTCTCGTGCCCGGCGGGCGTGATCAGCCCGGACGGGGAGGCGAGGCGCACCTTCAGGTCGGCGTCGGAGTCGGCGGACGTGAAGGCGACGAGCCGCACGTCCGTGGCGTCCTTGGGGATGCCCGGGAGCACGAGGCTGCCCGCCGGGTCCGCGGACGCCGCCAGCCAGTCCCCGCCCAGACGGTCGTCGAGGGCCTGGATCGCGGCTCCGACCCGGCCGCTGCGCACGCTCACGTTCACCGTGAGGTCCTCCTGCGGGGAGTCGGCGAGCGTGGACAGCAGGATCGGCTCGCTGGAGTGCGCCGGGACGGTGATGCCCTCACCGGCGGCCGACTTCACGACGCCTTCCGTGCCGTAGAGCCTGATGTCGACGACGGCCGGGGAGTCGTCCGGATTCGTCAGGTGGATGTAGTCGGCCCGGGCGGCGGCCGTGCTCGCACCGGGGAACCAGAACTGGGTGTCCGGCGCGATGCAGGTCACGCCCAGCACTCCGCGGCCGGCGCCCGCGGCGACCTCGGTGGTCTGCTGCACCGCCCAGCCGGGCGCGAACTTGCCCTCGGCCGTGCCGATCAGCGCGGGCGCGTCACTGCCCGAGGTGTCGCGGGTGACGGGAGTGCCGGGTTCCTTGGGTTCCAGGACGGACTTGGCGGCCTTGTTCTTTCCGCCGTCCTTGGTCGCGCCCGTGGAGCCGTCCTTGGCCTTGTCCGTGCCGTCGCCCGTGTCCGACTGCTCGCTGGCGGGCAGGAGCTGGGCCTTGCCCGAACCGCCGGTGCCCGTCGTCGCGGGGGTGAAGGACGTGTACGTGGTGTCGGCTATTTCGGAGCTGCTCGGCTTCGGGCACACCAGGGTCGTGCGCTCGACGGGCAGTTGCGCGGCCGCCGTGGCGGTGCCGGCGCCCGCGGCGTCCGGCGTGTCCAGCGCGGCGAATCCGGTGACGGCGGCGAGCGCGGTCACGCCGGCGATCAGGGACAGGGTCGTGCGGTTCACTGCTGGCTCCCGTCGGGGCGCTCATTGCCGTTGCCGTGCGGGTGGTGCTGAGCCGGGTCGTACGGCTCCTCGTATCCCTGGTGGTAGGTCGTCTGGTCGTAGGGCGCCGCCGGGGGCTGGCCGCCGTAGCCGTACTGGCCGCCCTGGTAGGGGTCGGCCTGGTACGCCGGGTCGTAGCCGCCCGCCGGGTACTGCTGGAACCGGCCGTCGTCCTGGTACTGGGCCTCGCCCTGGAACTGGCCGTCGCCCTGGAACTGGCCCTCGCCGTAGGCGCCGTACTCGTTCGCGGCTCCCGCGTAGGCGCTGGTGTCCCACTCGTCGTAGGACTGCTGGTGCGGGACTGCGGCGGGCGCCTCGTCCGGGGCGGGGGGCGGCACGGCGCCCGGCTCCGGCGCGAACTCCTGCTGGACGGAGTCCTCCGGTACGAACCCCTGGTGTCCGGGCTCCGGTACGAACCCCTGGTGTCCGGGCTCCGGTACGAACCCCTCGTCTCCGGGCTCCTCCGGTGCGAACCCCTCGTGTCCGGCCGCGTCGGCCTCGGCCTGGGCCCGCAGCCTGCGGGCCCGGCGGCCCTCGCCGGCGACGGCCTGGGCGGGCACGAGCTCCTCCTCGGGCAGGTCGTCGTCGACGTCGCGGCGCCGGCCGGGCAGGGCGAGTACGACGAGGACGACGGCGAGGGCGCCCTGGGCCCACAGCCAGGCCGTGTGGCTGAACGGGTCCTCGAAGGTGACGTCCAGCCTGCCGCCGGAGGCGGGGAGCTGGAAGCCCTGGGCCCAGCCGTCGACAGTGGTGCGGGTGAGCGGCCTGCCGTCCAGGGTGGCCGTCCAGCCCGCCTCGGCGGAGTCGGCCAGGCGCAGCACGCGGCCCTCGGACCCCGACGGGATCGTGGTGTGGATCTCGACGGGTCCGGCGGCGACGGGCTGGGTGGCACCGGAGTCCGCGGCGGACACGATGGCGGCGCGCGAGACCTCCTGGTTCACCCGCCACAGGGCACTGCCGTCCTGCTGGCTGAGCCGGGTCAGGCCGGGTGTGGCGTCCAGGACGCGGCTGATGTCGCGGGGCGCGCCCTTGTGGACCAGGACGTAGCGCACGGCGAAACCGCCGAGCTGGCCGGTCTGGTCGGCGCCGGAGCCGGCGACCAGGTTGGCGACGACCTTGTCCAGCTGCTTGTTCCCGCCGTTCACCGCGGCGAGTTCGGCGTCGCCCATGCGGGCGCCGGAGCCGCGTACGAGCATGTAGCCGACGTGGGCGGGCGAGTGGCTGTCGAGGACCAGGGTGCGGGCCTGGTCGCGGGTGCCGCTCTCCTCGGCGACGAACGCGGGCACCTGCACGGGGTCGCGTCGCTCCACCGGGCCGTCGGCGCCGCGGATCATCCAGCCGGCGGCGACGAGCAGGGGCCCAGCGGCCGAGGCGAAGGCGATCAGCGCGGCGACCGGCTGGCGCCAGCCGAAGCTCTGCTCGGCCACGCGCGCGCGTGCCCCGTCGGCGCCGAGCACGGCGGCGGCGAGAAGGGCGAGGCCGTAGACGAGGGTGGCCGGGCCGGCCCAGGTGGAGCCGTTGGACAGCACGGCGAAGACGAGCGCCACCAGGGCGACCACCCAGGCCGTCCAGATCGCGAACTGACGCTCGGAGCGCAGCAGGGCGGCCAGCGCGGCCAGGACGATGCCGATGAGCATCAGCCCGTGCATCGTGCCGGGGCCGCCGGGGCCGGCACCGAGCAGGTCGAGCGCGGAGGCGGCGGAGGCGCCGTACTCCAGGCCGGCCTCGTGGAAGAAGCCGAACGGCAGCAGCGACAGCGACCAGGGCGCGAGGACCAGCAGCGGGGTGCCCAACTGGGCCAGGAAACGCAGCCCGTGGGCCACGATGTCGTCGCGGCGCACGACCAGCACGGCGAGGCCGAGCAGGAACGCGATGGGCCACACGATCGGAGTGAACGCGGTGGTGACGGTCAGCAGCAGGGCGAACGCCCAGGTGGCACGCCAACTGCCGCGGCTGCCGGGGGCTTTGGCAAGGCCGCCGGCCGCGACGCCGGCGCGGGCGATCAGCGGCAGCAGCACGGCCAGCACGGCGGTGCCGATGCGGCCGCCGGCCAGCGCGCCGGTGATGGCGGGCAGGAAGGCGTAGGCGACGGCGGCCCAGGCGCGCAGCAGGCGGGAGGGGACCAGCGGGCGGGCGGCGAAGTACGCCGTGAACCCGGCCAGCGGCACCGAGCCGACCAGCAGGACGGTGACCGCGAGGCCGGTCGAGCCGAGCAGCAGGGAGGCGAGCGTCGCGACCATCGCCAGGTACGGCGGCGCGGACGGGGTGCCGCCCGCGCCCACCGGGTGCCAGGAGTCGAGGTAGCGCGACCACAGTTCGGCGGAGTCCGCGGGCGCGGGCAGCAGGGCGCCTCCCGAGAGCGCGCCGCCGCCGAGCAGGCCGCGGCAGGCGGCCAGGGAGACGAGCAGCAGCACCAGGAAGAGCACCGGACCGGGCTTGCGGGCGATGCGCTTGAGCCGGGCGAACTGCTCGATCTCCAGGAAGTCGGCGTCGTCGCCGCCGGGCCCGGACTCGATCGCGCCGCCGTGCCGGCCGGCCGAGGACGCCTCGGCGTCGGAGCCGCCCGTCAGGTTTCCGGCGACCTGCTCCACCGTGGCGCGGATGGTGGCGCCCGGCGGCGGGAGCAGCGCCCGCAGTTCGCCCTTGTCGATCTGCGGCCTGCCGCGTCTGCCGCGGCCCGCGATGATCCGCTCGGGGCGCAGCAGGACGCCCATCAGGCCGCGGATCTCGTCGACGGCCTGTCCCGGCACCTTGCCCACGAGGTAGGCGACGGTCCGCAGCAGGGTGCCCAGGACCAGGCGCAGCAGCACCCAGGGCAGTGCTGCCGTACGGGTGTTGACGAGCAGGGTGTAGACGGCGCCGGCCTTGTCGACCTTGTGCGGGGAGGCGGCGGTACGGCCGACGCAGTCGACGGTGCGGCGCTCGCGGGAGGCCGCCTCGGCGTGCCGTACGACGGCCTCGGGGGCGATCAGGACGCGGTGGCCGGCGGAGTGGGCGCGCCAGCACAGGTCGACGTCGTCACGCATCAGGGGGAGCCGGCGGTCGAACCCGCCCAGCTCCTCGAAGATGTCACGCCGGATCAGCATTCCGGCGGTGGACACCGACAGCACGGGCCGTACGTGGTCGTGCTGGCCCTGGTCCTGCTCGCGCCGGTCGAGGCCGGTCCAACGGCGGCCGGAGTTGGCGATGCTGACGCCCACTTCGAGGAGCTGTCTGCGGTCGTACCAGCCGCGCAGCTTGGGGCCGACGACGGCCACGTCGTCGCGGCCGAGTTCGTACTCGTTCTCCACGACGCGCAGCAGCTGGGTCAGGGCCTCGGGCTCGGGAGCGCAGTCGTCGTGCAGCAGCCACAGCCACTGCACCGGCTCCCCGTGGGGCAGTTCGGGCAGGTCGTAGGCATCGTCACGCCACGTGCGCGTGACGGGGTCCCAGCTGCTGGGGCGCTTGAGGTACGGCAGGTCGTCCGGGGTGAGGACCGGGGCGCTGTGGACGGCCTCCTCGACGGCCTGTCCGAAGCCGGTGCGCCGGGCGAGGTGCAGTACGCGGTCGGCGCCGAGGGCGTCGGTGACCACCTGGGCGGACTCGTCCGCGCTGCCGGTGTCGGCGGCCACGGCGTACTGGACGGGGCGCTCCTGGCCGAGCAGGCCGGCGAGCGCGTCGGGCAGCCAGCGTGCGCCGTCGTGGGAGACGAGCACGGCGGTCACGACGTGGCGCGGGTACTCCGGTGTGCCGGCCTGGGCGGACGCCGTCGCGGGCGCGGGGTCGGGCGCTGGGGCAGCGCCGTCGTAGTGGGCTGCCGCATGGCTGTGCACGGACATCGAGATACGGGCCCCGGTTCGGTGGACTGCGGTGGACGCCCGTACCCAAAGGGGGCAGGGGGGCGTGTCGGACGAGCCACCACACTATCGGCTGGCCCCGACGGCGGTCCGCCGCCTGTGGACAACCCGGCGCGCATCAGCCGGGCCACCGTGCGGACCCCATCTGCGCGCCGTCTGCGCGGCCTTCGGCGTCAAGAGCCGTGCTCCGGCGGTCATCGTGGCAGGCTCACGGGGACTTCGGCCCGCGCCCGAACGACATCGCCCTCGACGCCGTCTCGGACGGGGTCGAGGGCGGCACGGGCCAGGGGGGTCGCGGTCAGACGGCCGCCTTCTTCAGGCGGCGGCGCTCCCGTTCGGACAGGCCGCCCCAGATGCCGAAGCGCTCGTCGTTGGCGAGGGCGTACTCAAGGCACTCGGAGCGGACCTCGCAGGCGAGGCAGACCTTCTTGGCCTCGCGGGTGGAGCCGCCCTTCTCGGGGAAGAAGGACTCGGGGTCGGTCTGGGCGCACAGCGCGCGCTCCTGCCAGCCGAGTTCCTCGTCCGCGTCGTCGACCAGCAGTTGCTGCACCAGCTCGGTCATGTGCGCCCCTCGTCTGTCTTTCGCGTCCCCGTGATGCAGCCGTTATCTGTCCGGCTGAACGACACGAGTGAAATTACAAGTGTGCTGCTCCGGGCGAGTCAAGCCGAGATCTGCTATTGAGCCCCTTATTCACTCTGCGGAACCAAGCCCATGCGGAAAGTGTTCAAATCGGGATAAACCCTGACACATGATCGAGGCCCCGACGGCCTCGCGCTCCGCACGGAGCCCGCACGGAGAAGGACGGCCTGGACTTCGATCTCGTTCCGACACATACACCGAAGCGACCTGGATCACGGTCTGATCACGGGATCGCAACGGCGGCTCGCGTGCCCGGCATGGACGCCATGTGTCCTGGTACCCCCGCGAGCAAACCTTTCAGCGGTGAGATGAACCGGATGAGGTGAACCGTGTCCCACATTCCGGGCGTCAAGTTGACAGTGGGGGTGTGAGCCGCTGTCCTAGAGGGCATGCTCGCGAACTCGGTACTCACCACGACCCGCACCGCCGGGTCCCTCGGTGCTGCCCACGTTCGCTGCGGCTGTCGCTGTTGCGGCTGTTGAGCCCCACGCGCGTCACGCGTGCTCCAGCCGTCGTCCGGGCCCCTGGCTCCGGCACCCGTGCCCTCTGACCTCCTTTCACCGAGGAACCACCCCACCGTCATGAACAGCGACAGCGACCTGAAGATCGCCGGCGACATCCTCGAAGTCCCGCACCTGCTCCAGGCTCCCCGCGAACACCCCTCCACCGTGGCCGATTTCGTCGGCCTGGCCCGGTCCATCGCCGCCGACCGCGCCCAGTGGGCGCACCTCGTCCGCTACGACGCGACGACCCGCTGGTACCACCGGCTGCGCACCGGGCCCGGCTACGAGGTGTGGCTGCTGTCCTGGGTGCCCGGACAGGGCAGCGGACCGCACGACCACGGCCCCTCCTCCGGTGTGCTCACGGTCCTGGACGGCGAGCTGACCGAGCGCACCGCGCGGGCCACGCGCACGTTGGGCGTGGGCACGCAGCACGTGCTCGCTCCCGGGTACGCGCACGAGGTCGTCAACGACACGCTGGAGCCGGCGGTCAGCCTGCACGTGTACTTCCCCGGTCTGACCGAGATGCCCATGCATCCCCATTCCTCGGCCGGGGCGGCCCGCACCGCCGCCCGGTGCGCGGGCGTCCCCTCCGACCCGGCGGGCGCGGCCGGCGCCTGAACCGCGGTGGAGACGCGCCACCGTGCTCCGTGCTCCGTGCTCCGTGCTCCGTGCTTCGTCCACAGGTCGCAACGAGTCGGCCCGGCGGCTGACACACTGTTTCCATGCGGATTGTGGTTCTGGCAGGCGGCATCGGCGGTGCCCGGTTCCTGCGCGGTCTGAAGCGGGCCGTGCCGGACGCGGACGTCACGGTCATCGGCAACACCGGCGACGACATCCACCTCTTCGGGCTGAAGATCTGCCCGGACCTGGACACGGTGATGTACACGCTCGGCGACGGCATCAACGAGGAGCAGGGCTGGGGACGGGCCGAGGAGACCTTCCATCTCAAGGAGGAACTCGCGGCGTACGGCGTGGGACCGGACTGGTTCGGCCTGGGCGACCGCGACTTCGCCACGCACATCGTGCGCACCCAGATGATCGGCGCCGGGTATCCGCTCAGCGCGGTGACCGAGGCGCTGTGCGACCGGTGGAAACCGGGGGTGCGGCTGATCCCCATGACCGACGACCGGGTGGAGACGCATGTCGCGGTCACTCTGCCCGACAGCGGCGCCACCCCGGGCTCCGGCGAGCGCAAGGCCGTCCACTTCCAGGAGTACTGGGTGCGGCTGCGGGCCTCGGTGCCGGCTGAGGCGGTGGTGCCGGTCGGCGCGGAACAGGCCAAGCCGGCGCCCGGCGTGCTGGAGGCCGTCGCCGAGGCCGACGTGATCCTCTTCCCGCCCTCCAACCCCGTCGTCTCCATCGGCACGATCCTCGCGGTGCCCGGTATCCGGGAGGCCATCGCCGAGGCCGGGGTACCGGTGATCGGCCTGTCGCCCATCGTCGGGGACGCGCCCGTGCGCGGCATGGCCGACAAGGTCCTCGCCGCGGTCGGCGTGGAGTCCACGGCCGCGGCGGTGGCCGAGCACTACGGCTCGGGACTGCTGGACGGCTGGCTCGTCGACACCGTCGACGAGGCCTCGGTCGAGCGGGTCGAGGCCGCGGGCATCCGGTGCAGGGCGGTGCCGCTGATGATGACCGACGTCGACGCCACCGCCCGGATGGCGGGCGAGGCGCTCGCGCTGGCCGAGGAGGTGCGCTGAGCATGAGCGGCACGACGGAGGAGTCGCCGGCCGCCGCGCCGGAGTTCCGGGTCTGGGCGGTGCCCGGGCTGCCCGAGGTCGCGCAGGGGGACGATCTGGCCAAGCTGATCGCCGGCGCGGAGCCTGCTCTGGCCGACGGGGACGTGCTGCTCGTCACCTCGAAGATCGTCTCCAAGGCCGAGGGGCGGCTGGTCCGGGCGGCCGACCGGGAGGCCGCGATCGACGCCGAGACCGTACGGGTCGTGGCCCGGCGCGGACCACTGCGGATCGTGCAGAACCGGCAGGGACACGTGATGGCGGCCGCCGGAGTCGACGCGTCCAACACCCCTTCCGGCACGGTCCTGTTGCTGCCGGAGGATGCGGACGCGTCCGCGCGCGCGATCCGGGACGGGCTGCGCGACGCCCTCGGCGTCAGCGTCGGCGTGCTCGTCACCGACACCTTCGGGCGGCCCTGGCGCGCGGGACTGACCGACGTCGCCATCGGTGCCGCGGGCGTACGCGTGCTGGACGACCTGCGCGGCGGCGCGGACGCGCACGGCAACCCGCTGAGCGCCACCGTCGTCGCCACCGCCGACGAACTCGCCGCCGCGGGCGACCTGGTCAAGGGCAAGGCCGCCGGGCTGCCCGTCGCCGTGGTCCGCGGGCTGCGGCACGTGGTGGTCGAGGACGACGGGGAAGGCGGGGAGCACGGGGAAGGAGCGCGGGCCATGGTGCGTGACGCCCGCGACGACATGTTCCGGCTGGGGACCTCCGAGGCCGTGCGGGAGGCGGTGACCCAGCGGCGTACCGTGCGGTCCTTCACCGACGAGCCCGTCGACCCCGGCGCGGTACGGCGGGCGGTGGCCGCGGCGGTGACCGCGCCCGCGCCGCACCACACCACGCCATGGCGGTTCGTGCTCCTGGAGTCCGCGCGGTCGCGCACCCGGCTGCTCGACGCGATGCGCGAGGCCTGGATCGCGGACCTGCGGCGGGACGGAAAGAGCGAGGAGTCGATCGCCCGGCGGATCCGGCGCGGGGACGTGCTGCGCAACGCGCCGTACCTCGTGGTGCCGTGCCTCGTCATGGACGGCTCGCACGCGTACGGCGACGAGCGGCGGGACGGCGCCGAGCGGGAGATGTTCGTGGTCGCCGCCGGGGCCGGGGTGCAGAACTTCCTGGTCGCGCTGGCCGGGGAGCGGCTCGGCTCGGCGTGGGTGTCCTCGACGATGTTCTGCCGGGACGTGGTGCGCGAGGTGCTGGGGCTGCCCGCGGACTGGGATCCGATGGGGGCGGTCGCCGTCGGGCATCCGGCGGAGCGGCCGGGACCGCGGCCGGAGCGCGACGCGGAGGCGTTCGTCGTGTCCCTGTGAGCGCATAGGCTCGTACGGCACCTCAAGGCAACCCTGGATCTTATTCGTGGCAGGACGTTTCGCTCCGCGGCCCCCGCGTCCGACCGTGCGCGGCGGGCGGGCCGGCGTGCCCGCGGCCGTGCCCCGGCAGGCCGCGACGCCGGGACGGGTCCGCGCCTGGACGCCGGACGGGCCGCTGGACCTGGGGCTCGTGCTCGGACCGCTACGGCGGGGGCCGGGCGATCCGACGTTCCGGGCGACGCCCGACGGTTCGGTATGGCGCACCGGCCGCACACCGCTCGGGCCCGGGACGCTGCGCGTGTCCGCCCGCAACGGGCAGGTGCGCGGCGAGGCCTGGGGGCCGGGAGCCGCATGGCTGCTGGAGCAGCTGCCCGAGCTGCTCGGGGCGGCCGACGACCCGTCCGCGTTCGTACCGCGGCACCGGTTCCTCGCGCTGACCCGGCACCGGCGGCCGGGGTTGCGGCTGACGCGGACCGGGCTGGTGCTGGAGTCGCTGATCCCGTCGGTCCTGGAACAGAAGGTGACGACGCTCGAGGCGTACGCCGCCTGGCGCGCGCTGGTGCGCACGTACGGGGAGCCGGCGCCCGGACCCGCCCCCGCGCACATGTACGTCATGCCGGCGCCGCGGACATGGGCGCTGATCCCGTCGTGGGAGTGGCACCGGGCCGGGGTCGACGACAAGCGGGCGTCGACCGTGCTGCGGGCGGTGCGGGTCGCCGCGCGACTGGAGGAGGCGGCGCGGATGCCTCCGGCGCGGGCCCGGGAGCGGTTGGAGCTGGTGCCCGGCATCGGGCCGTGGACGTCGGCGGAGACCGTGCAGCGCAGTCATGGCGCGCCGGACGCCGTGACGGCCGGCGATCTGCATCTGCCGGGAATCGTGGGGTGGGCGCTGGCCGGGGACCGGAACGCGGACGACGCAAAGATGCTGCGCCTGCTGGAGCCGTACGCCGGACAGCGGCACCGGGCGGCCCGGTTGATCCTGATGAGCGGGCGGGTGCCGCCCCGGCGGGCGCCGCGCATGCCGAAGGGTGACATCGGGCGCCTGTGAGCCGGGCGCGGGTGAGCCGGGCGGCTCACCCGCGTGGGCGGACAGCCGCGTCGCAGTCCCCTCGGGCAGACGCCCGCGTCGCAGGCCCGCGTTGGCAGACACCCGGGTCGTGTTCGACGCGTCCCGCTCCCCTCCCCCTCCCCTTCTCCCCTCCCCCGGTCGGCTACTGGTCCGAGGAGAACCGCACGGACCCGGCCGGGATCCTCGCGTCGCACCACACTCTCGCGCCGTCCCTCAGCTCGTTGTCGGCGCCGACCACCGCGCCGTCGCCGATGACCGTGCCGTTGAGGACGGAGCGGGTGCCGACGCGGGCGCCGGTGCCGATGAGGGAATCGGTGACGACGGCACCGGGCTCGATGACGGCACCGGGCAGGATCGCGCTGCCGAACACCCGCGCGCCCTCGGCGACGAACGCGCCCTCGCCCACCACCGTGCCGCCGGTCAGCTTGGCGCCGGGGGCGACGACGGCCGTGGGCAGGATCAGGCGGTCGCCGCAGCGACCGGGTACGGCCGGGGAGGGCGCGCGGCCGAGGACCAGGTCGGCGGAGCCGCGTACGAAGGCGGCCGGGGTGCCCAGGTCCAGCCAGTAGGTGGAATCGACCATGCCCTGCAAGTGGGCGCCCGCCGCGAGCAGTTCGGGGAACGTCTCCCGCTCCACGGACACCGGCCGGCCCTGCGGGATCGCGTCGATGACCGAGCGCCGGAAGACGTACGCCCCCGCGTTGATCTGGTCGGTGACGATCTCCTCGGGGGTCTGCGGCTTCTCCAGGAAGGCCAGGACGCGGCCGGTCCCGTCGGTCGGGACCAGCCCGTAGGCGCGAGGGTCCGGCACCCTCGTCAGGTGCAGGGAGACGTCCGCGCCCGTCGTCTCGTGGGTGCGCACCAGCGCCCGGATGTCCAGCCCGGTCAGGATGTCGCCGTTGAAGATCAGGACCGGCTCGTCGGGGCCGGAGTGCAGGCGCGAGGCGACGTTGCGGAGGGCGCCGCCCGTGCCCAGGGGCTCCACCTCCGTCACGTACTCCAGGTGGAGCCCGAGCGAGGAGCCGTCGCCGAAGTACGGCTCGAAGACCTCGGCCAGGTAGGAGGTGGCGAGCACGACGTGCTCGACGCCCGCCGCTCTCGCCCGCGCCAACTGGTGGGTGAGGAACGGCACCCCCGCCGCCCGCACCATCGGCTTCGGCGTGTGCACCGTGAGGGGGCGCAGCCGGGTGCCCTTGCCGCCGACCAGGAGGATCGCTTCTGTCACCTGTTGTCTCCGCTTCCTGTTCGTCCTCGGTCCGTCCTCGGTCCGTCCTCGGTCCGTCCTCGGTCCGTCCTCGGTACGTCGTCGTTCGGCCTCAGCGGCCCTGGTAGCGCGCCGCGGCCGAGCGGACCGTACCGAGCTTGCCGTAGAGCCGCCGTCCCGGGCAGTCGGTGCGGAGGGCGTCCCGGTGGCCGGAGATCACGTTCAGGCGTACCCTCTTTCCTTTTTGGTAGAGGTTGCCACCCGCGGACGTCAGATATGTCTTTCCGCGCGGATTCATCCCGTAGCGGCCGAGTTTCCACGCCGTCAGCCGTGCGAGGGCCGTCACGGCGGCCGAGGAGGGCTTGGACGTGCTGTAGGTGCCGAGGACGGCGATCCCCATGCTGTCGCTGTTGAACCCCCTGGTGTCCGGTGCCCGCCGCTCACCCGCCCGTGGCCCGCCACGCGGTGGGCGGGACCGGCGCCGCGTACGCTTGCCCGGGTGAACGCCACCGAACGCACCCCTGCCGACCTGCTGCGTTCCGCGCTCGCCGCGGATCCCGGACGCCCGCTGGTGACCTTCTACGACGACGCCACGGGTGAACGCGTCGAATTGTCCGTGGCCACCTTCTCCAACTGGGTGGCCAAGACCGCGAACCTCCTCCAGGGGGACCTCGGCGCCGGACCCGGCGACCGGGTCGCGCTCATGCTGCCGGCGCACTGGCAGACGGCGGTGTGGCTGCTGGCGTGCGCGTCGGTGGGCGTGGTGGCCGACGTCGACGGGACCGCGGGCGCGGCCGACGTCGTGGTCAGCGGACCGGACACCCTGGACGCGGCCCGCGCGTGCTCCGGTGAGCGGGTGGCGCTGGCGCTGCGGCCGCTGGGCGGGCGGTTCCCGCAGCCGCCGGAGGGCTTCCTGGACTACGCCGTCGAGGTGCCGGGGCAGGGCGACGCGTTCGCACCCTTCGCACCGGTGGACCCGGAGGAGCCGGCGCTGATCGTGGCCGGGGCCGAGTACACGGCGGCTGAGGTCGTGGAGCGGGCCCGCGGCGACGCCCCGGAGCTGAACCTGACCGGGCCCGGCTCCCGCCTGCTGTCGGCGCTGCCGTACGACACCTGGGAGGGCCTCAGCGCGGGCCTGTACGCGCCGCTCACCGCCGGCGCCTCGGTGGTCCTGTGCCGCAACCTCGACCGTCTCCCCGAGGACGCCCTGGCCAAGCGCATCGATTCCGAACGGGTCACGGCCACGGCCAGATGACACGACCGGGCTCCGCCCCCGGCTCTCCGCACACCACGTTCGCCCCGAATCCCACTGAATGCGGGATTCGGGGCGAACGGCGCGAATTCGGCCGCCGCGATTCCGATTCCGGACCGGAAAGGGATTCGCGTGCGCAGCCGCACGACTACGGTGTGTATTTCCCGCGGAGTTGCGCACACCGCACCCGGAAGCTCCGGCGATGCGCGGTGCGCACCCTCGCCGACGGCGTCGTTCGACCGGCGACCACCGCCCACTCGGGCCTCTGCGGGTAAAGCCACGGCCAAAGGCGAACTTCTGTCCACGGAAATGGGCGGATTGCCCCCTTGTAGGGAAGTGGAATTTGTCACCGCCGTCGCTCGATGTTGAATCAGCCGGATAGTGTGAGCGATCCGGTGCGGCTGGCCGCGAGGTCTTCCTGGGGTCGCGCACTGTGCGAAGCAGACCTGGCGCCAAGAGGGGCAAGGCGCCGCGTGGCCCCGACGGAGGATTCGGACAACCGTGGACGCGCAAGGCCGTGGGCGGGCGGACAACATCGACCCCGCAGACCAGTGGGTACTCAATCCGGACACCGGTGAATACGAACTGCGACTGAGCTCTTCCGCTCCGCAGTCGGCGGTCCCGGGACCTCGTAGACCCTCCGCCGGCAGGGGCGGGGGCAGGGCGTCCGAGCGGCACCCGGCAGCACCGGGACGGCAGCAGGCTCGCGAGGCCGCCCCCGCCGAGACGGTGCCCGCACCGCGCCGCCGCCGGTCGGCGCCGCCGGACGAGCCGCCGCCCGGACGGCGGGGACGCCGGCCGGAGAAGAAGAAGACGAAGACCAAGAAGGTCCTGATGTGGACCGGCGGCACCATGGCGCTCGTCCTGATCGGCGTCGGCACGGCCGGCTATCTGGTCCTCAGGCACCTCGAGGGCAACGTCACCACCACCGACGTGGGCAGCGCGGGCAAGAACGGCTTCAGCAAGGACGAGGCCTTCAACATACTGATCATCGGCACCGACAAGCGCACCGGGAAGGGCAACGAGGGCTACGGCGACAAGGGCAGCATCGGTCATGCCGACACCAACGTCCTGCTGCACGTCTCCAAGGACCGTACGAACGCGACCGCGCTGAGCATCCCGCGCGACATGATCGTGGACGTGCCGGACTGCCCGACCAAGCAGCCCGACGGCAGCACGAAGGTCATCCCGGGAACGGACCACGAGCGCTTCAACACGAGCCTCGGCCAGTTCGGCCGCGACCCGGGCTGCACGATGCGCACGGTCAAAGAGGTCACCGGCATTCAGCCCGACCACTTCATGATGGCCGACTTCAACGCGGTCAAGACGCTGACCACGGCGGTCGGCGGGGTCGACGTGTGCCTCGAACACGCGGTGAAGGACAAGGCCTCGCACCTGGACCTGCCCGCCGGTGAGTCCACTGTCGAGGGCGAGGACGCACTGGCCTTCGTGCGCACCCGGCACGCCTGGGGCAACAAGGGCGACCTGGACCGCATCAAGGTGCAGCAGCAGTTCCTCAGCTCGCTGATGCGCAAGATGGCCTCCGGGGACACGCTCACCGACCCGACCAAGCTGTACGACCTGGCCGACGCCGCCACCAAGGCGCTGACCGTCGACACCGGCATCGGCAAGGTCAGCACCCTCAAGGACGTGGCGCTGGAGCTGAAGAAGGTGCCGACGAAGAACATCACCTTCCTCACGGTGCCGGTGCTCGACAACCCGGCCGAAAAGGTCCGCGCGACGGTCATCGTCAACAAGAGCACCGCCCCGGAGATCTTCGACGCCATCAACAACGACGTCTCCTTCACCGCGGTGAAGAAGAAGCAGAAGGCCGACAAGAGCGCCGCGGCCGCCCGGCTCAAGGGCACCCAGTCCGAGGCCTCCGAGGTGCGGGTCCGGGTCTTCAACGGAGGGGCCGCCCAGGGTTCCGCCGGTGAGACCGTCACCTGGCTGCAGACCTCCGTGGGCGTACTCAAGTCGGAGAACGCGGCCAACGCGCCCACGGACATCCCCAAGACCACGCTCGAGTACGCGCCCGACCAGGCGCCGCAGGCCCGCAAGCTCGCCGCCCTCATGGGACTGTCCGGGGCCGCGCTGAAGCCGGGCAAGAGCTTCACCAACTCCCAGGGGATGCCCACGATGACGCTGACGCTGGGCAAGGACTTCAAGGGGGCGGGCGTACCGCTCACCGCTCCGACGAAGGCCCCGGATGTCGAGGACAAGTCCACGGCGGACAAGATTCAGTGCGCAAGTTGAGCGCACAGCACCACCTTTTGGGCCTGTCATGCGTCTAACACCGCGCATGACAGGCCTGTTTCATGGCATGGCACCTGGGTGGGAGGACGGGGAGTGACGCAGAGCAGTCTGCGCGGGGAGGGGTCGGCGGTCGAGGAAGCGATACCCACCGCGCCACCCAAGGGCAGGGCACCGGACGGCCGTCGCCGGCACGGCGGAGGGGGACGCGGCGGGAGGAAGCGCGCTGCCGGGCGCAGGAGCCCCGTACGGCGCGTACTGCGCTGGTCGTCGACGGTGCTCGCGCTGGTCATACTCGGCACGGCCGGCGCCGGATACCTCTACTACCAGCATCTGAACGGCAACATCCGCAAGGGCGAGCGCAGCAGCAGTGACTCCAAGGCGCACAGGACGCAGCCGAACGCGGCCGGCCAGACCCCCGTGAACATCCTGCTGATCGGCTCTGACAGCCGCAACTCCGACGCGAACGTCGCGCTGGGCGGCAGCCGGAACACCCGCGGCACCCCGCCGCGGGGCGACGTGCAGATGCTCATCCACCTGGCCGCGGACCGCAAGAGCGCCGCCGTGGTGAGCATCCCGCGGGACACCCGGGTCGCCATCCCCAAGTGCACCGACCCCGAGACCGGCAAGGTCTATCCGCCGGTCAACGCCATCATCAACGAGTCGCTGGCCCGCGGTGGCTCCGGCTGCACGCTCGCCACCTGGGAGAGCCTCACCGGTGTGTACATCGACCACTGGATGACGATCGACTTCGCGGGCGTGGTGAAGATGGCGGACGCCATCGGCGGCGTCGAGGTCTGTGTGAACCAGAACGTGTGGGACCACCCCACGCCCGCGGCTCCCGGGGGTTCCGGTCTGAAGCTGACGGCGGGCAAGCACAAGGTCAAGGGCAAACAGGCCCTCCAGTGGCTGCGCACCCGGCACGCCTGGGGCAGCGACCTGCTGCGGGCCAGGGCCCAGCACATGTACATGAACTCGATGATCCGCACCCTGCAGAGCCAGAACGTCTTCACCGACTCCGGCCGGCTGATGGGCCTGGCGGAGGCGGCCACGAAGTCGCTCGAGGTCTCCGAGGAGATCGGCACCGTCGAGAAGCTGTACCACCTGGCCATGCAGCTCAAGACGGTCCCCACCGACCGCATCACCATGACGACGATGCCCAACGTCCCCGACCCGCAGGACGACAACCACGTCCTCCCGGACGGCGCCGCCGCCACGAAGGTGTGGAAGATGCTCCGCGACGACGTGCCCTTCGACGACAAGGGCCCGGCGCCGGACGCGAAGAAGGGGACGGACGGGAGCGCGGCGGACAGGACCCCCTCGGTCCCGGCCGACCGGCTCGGTGTCCTGGTGCAGAACGCCACCCGCACCGCCACGCAGGACCCGGTCGGCGGCCGGGCGCGTGAGATCGTCCAGGAGCTGGCGGGCAAGGGCTTCACCCGGGCCGCCGCGGACACCTCGCCGGCGCTGTCGGAGGAGGAGACGCTCGTGCGCTACCCGAGCGGCGACCTGGAGGGCGACGCGCAGAGCGTCGCCAAGGCCCTCGGGATTCCGCTGAGTTCGGTGCGGAAGTCGACCGACGTCTCCGGTGTCACGGTCGTCGTCGGCGCCGACTGGCGTACGGGGAGCACCTATCCGAAGGAGGCCACCCCGAAGGCCGGCGACCTGCCCGAGAACTCCGACGCCATCAACGGCTCGGACAAGAGCCAGTGCATGGACGTGTACGCGCCCTACCGCTGGTAGCGCGAACAGGGCCCCTCTCCCGGGGAGAGGGGCCCTCGGACGTCTCGGCGCGAACGCTCAGCCGGCGGTGGTGACCGCCGGCCTCCGGGCGGCGATGACCTTCCTGGCCAGCGACTTGGGGCTGGTCAAAAAGCCCCAGCCCCAGGACATGTGCATGGTGGCGAGGGCCACCGGGATGCGCAGCCGTGCCGCCAGGGGAAGGCCCTTGCCCGCGGGGACCGATCCGGCGACGATCGCCGCCAGGTAGCCGCCGGGGACGACCAGGGCCCACGGGGTCAGGGCCGCGCCCACCACGATCCCGGCCGCGATGGCGCACACCGCGACCGGCGGGGCGAGGTAGCGCGGGTTGATGGAGCCCTGGTGGTAGCGGGCGACGACGTGCCGCCAGCGGCCGTAGTCCTTGTACTGCTTGGCGAGGGCCCTGACATTCGGGCGGGGCCGGTAGGACACCCGCAGCTCGGGCGAGAACCAGATCCCGCCGCCCGCCTCGCGGATGCGGAAGTTGAGCTCCCAGTCCTGGGCGCGGATGAACTCCTCGTTGTAGCCGCCCTGTTGCTCCAGGGCCGCGCGGCGGAAGACACCCAGGTAGACCGTTTCGGCCGGGCCGGCCTGGCCACCGGTGTGGAAGGCGGCGTTGCCCACCCCGATCTTCGAGGTCATCGCGGCGGCGACGGCGTGCTCCCAGGCGTTCTCGCCCTCGGCGTGCATGATGCCGCCGACGTTCTGCGCGCCGGTCTCCTCCAGGAGGCGTACCGCCGTGGCGATGTAGTCCGGCGAGAGCATCCCGTGGCCGTCGACGCGGACCACGATCGGATGGCGGGAGGCCTTGATCGCGGCGTTGAGCGCCGCGGGGGTGCGGCCGGTGGGGTTCGGGACCGTGTGCACGCGCGGGTCCTCGGCCACGAGTTCGGCGGCGATCTCGTCCGTGCGGTCCGCGGAGGGGCCGAGGGCGATCACCACCTCCATCTCGCCGCCGTACTCCTGCGCGAGGATCGCTTCGACGGCTCCGCGCAGGTGCCGTTCCTCGTTGAGGACGGGCATGATCACAGAAACGGCGGGAAGCCGCACGTCGGGCTTGGCGTTCATCGGTCCTCACGTTACCGCGAATGGGGGACACCGGTGCGCGCCGCGGGAGTCACTGCGCCGGTCAGCAGATCGTATGGCCCTACGGTGCTCACGGTGCCCACCCACGCCTACGCGGAGGTGTCCCCATGCCCACCACGCCGTCCCGGCCCCGCCCGCGGTCGCCGCGCGCCCCGCGGCCCCGCACCGCACCGCCGCGGCCGGCCCGGGTCCCGTCCGCGTCCGTACCGCGCCGGAGGCCGCGCTGGGCCATGCGGGCGGCGACCACGCTGTCGGTGGTGGTGCTCGCCTCCGCCGGGATCGGGCACGCGGTGGTCTCCAGCCTGGACGCGGACATCGCCCGGGTCGACCCCTTCAAGGACATGAAGAACCGCCCGCGGGCGGGCCACGGCATGAACGTCCTGCTGGTCGGCACCGACGGCCGGGACCGGATCACCGAGCAGGAGCGGCGCCAGTACCGGCTGGGCGGCGAGGCCTGCCACTGCACCGACACGATGATGATCGTGCACGTGTCGCAGGACCGGCAGCGGGCCAGCGTGGTGAGTCTGCCCCGGGACACCTACGCCGAGCTGCCCGACCGCGTCGACGGGAACACCGGCCGGCGGTACGGACCGCACCCCGGCAAGCTCAACGCGGCGTACGCGGAGGGCGGGCCCCAGTTGACCGTGCGCATGGTCGAGGACCTGACCCGGCTGAAGATCGACCACTACCTGGAGGTGGACTTCAGCACCTTCATGCGGACCGTGGACGTCCTCGGCGGGGTGCAGATCTGCACCGCGGAGCCGATGAAGGACAGCTACTCCGGCCTGGACCTGGCCGCGGGCACGCACACGCTCTCCGGCGGCCAGGCCCTTCAGTACGTCCGCTCCCGGCACGTCGACGGGGCCAGCGACCTCGGCCGGATGAAACGCCAGCAGCGCTTCCTGGCCGCCCTGATCGAGCGGGCGACCTCCTCCCGGGTGCTGCTGAACCCGATGAAGTTCCGGAACGTGGCGCTGACCGTGCTGGGCTCGGTGCGGGCGGACCAGGGTTTCCACACCGACGAGCTGCTGGACCTGGGCCGGGCGATGCGCAACTTCTCCCCGTCCTCCTCGGAGTTCACCACCGTCCCGATCGCCGAGCCGTCCTTCCCCGTCAAGGGCGTCGGTTCGACGGTGAAGTGGGACCGGGCCAAGGCCGACCGGCTCTTCGAGGCGCTGCGCGAGGACCGGCCGCTGACCGTACGGCGGCCGCGGCCGGCGCACCCTCCCGCGACCGTGCAGGTCGCGCCGCAGCAGATCCGCGTCGCGGTGGAGAACGGCACCGGCGCGGCCGGGCTCGGCAAGCGGGTGGACCAGGCGCTGGCGGCGGCCGGGTTCCGTACCACGGGGGCGCCCGCGGACGCCGGGCAGCGCACCGTGGCGCGGACCGTCGTGCAGTACGACCCCCGCTGGGACCGCTCGGCGAAGTCGCTCGCCGCAGCGCTTCCGGGCAGTGAGCTGCGGGCCGTGCCGGGGCAGGGGGCCACGCTCAAGGTGATCGCGGGCAGCGACTACCGCCAGGTGCGTCCGGTGCGGGTGGAGGACCCGGATCAGGGTGCCGCGACGGTCGTGACGGGCGACGAGGTGCTGTGCGGCTGACGGGGTGACGCGTTGGCGGGGTGACGGTCGGGGGCCGGCGTCAGTCCTCGAAGCCCTCGGCCGCGCGCTTCTCGCGCAGTTCCCTGATGGCGCGGCGGCGGGCCAGGCGGTGGGTGCGGCGGATCTGGGCCTCCTGGTGGCGCCGCCGGTCCCGGTCGGTCTCGGGTATGACCGGCGGCACGGCGCGCGGCCTGCCGTCGGCGTCCACGGCGGTGAAGACCAGGTAGGCCGAGCCGACCTGGGTGGTCGGGGTGGACTCGTTCCAGCGTTCGGCGAGGACCCGCACGCCGACCTCCATGGAGGTCCGGCCGGTCCAGTTGACCTGGGCCTTGACGTGGACGAGATCGCCGACCCGGACCGGTTCGAGGAACGCCATCTCGTCCATGGACGCCGTGACGGCGGGCCCGCCGCTGTGCCGGCCGGCCACCGCGCCCGCCGCGTCGTCGACCAGTTTCATGATCACACCGCCGTGCACCGTCCCCAGCAGGTTGGTGTCGTTGTGGGTCATGATGTGGCTCAGGGTGGTCCTGGACGCCGAAGTCGGTTTGCCCGGAATGTCCGGAATATCAGATTCCGCGATGGAGGCCTGCTCTGTCATGACCCCTACCTTATGCCGAGGCCGCATCCGGGGAGTTTGTGTCAGCTTGGCAACAGCGGTGCCCTGATTTCCTGACGGCCCTTGTAAGGCACACACCGGTGCCCTGCACACTGGGGCGCATGACTGATTGGCCCGAGGGACGGTCCGGCGGCGACCGCGGACCCCGATACGGACGCGGCAGCGCCGGCGCGGCGCCGGAAGGGGCGCGTGTGATGCGCCAGGTACGGCGCGGCGCCCCGGGGGGCGGCGGGTACCCGCCGGGCGGCCCCGGTCCCTCGGCGCCGCCGTACGGCGTCCCGCAGCAACCGTCGTACACCGACGGCCGCGGATACGACGACCCGGGCGGCTACGACGGGTACGACAACGGCTACAGCTCCGGCCACGTCTACGGCGGACCGGGGGGACCGGGCGGCGGTGGCGCGCGCGCCCCCCGTCCCGCGCCGAACTGGGGCCGCCGCTTCAAGTGGTCCGTGATCACCCTGGTCACCCTGCTTGTGGTGACCTCGGTCGCGACCTACTTCTGGGCCGACTCCAAGCTCCGCCGCGAGGTCGACCTGTCCAAGGTCATCGACCGGCCGGAGACCGGCAAGGGCACGAACTACCTGATCGTCGGCTCCGACAGCCGCGAGGGCATGTCCGCGGAGCAGAAGAAGGAGCTGCACACCGGGTCCGCCGAGGGCAAGCGCACGGACTCGATGATGATCCTGCACGTCGGTGACAACGGCGACACGCTGATATCCCTGCCGCGCGACTCCAACGTCACGATCCCGCAGTTCCGCGGCTCGGAGTCCGGCAAGATCAAGGGCCCGCTCGGACAGAACAAGCTCAACGCGGCCTACGCCTTCGACGGCCCGACGCTGCTGGTGCGAACCATCGAGTACAACACCGGCCTGCACATAGACCACTACGTGGAGATCGGCTTCTCCGGCTTCGCGAACATCGTGGACGCGGTCGGGGGCGTGGAGATCACCATCGACAAGGGCTTCAAGGACAAGTACTCGGGCGCCGACTTCAAGGCGGGCAAGCAGAAGCTGGACGGCCCGCAGGCCCTGGCCTTCGTCCGCACCCGGCACGCCTTCGCCGCCTCCGACCTGGAGCGCACGAAGAACCAGCAGAAGTTCCTCGCCGCCCTGGCCCACGAGGTGGCGACCCCCTCGACCGTCCTGAACCCGTTCAAGCTCTACCCGACGATGGGCGCGGGCCTGGACTCCCTGATCGTCGACAAGGACATGAGCCTGTGGAACCTGGCCTCCATGTTCTGGGCGATGAAGAACGTCAACGGCGGCGACGGCACCTCCCTGAACATGCCGATCTCCGGCTCCGTCGGCGGCAACCTCGTCTGGGACAAGGCGAAGGTCAAGACGCTCGTCGACGAACTGAAGAACGACCAGAAGGTCACGGTCACGGGCAACTGACCCGGACCCCGTACCCCGTACCCCGTACCCCGTACCCCGTACCCCGTACCCCGGAGAGTCCCGCGGTGCCGGCCGGCACCGCGGGACTCTCGCCGTCCGGCCGGACTCAGGTCACGCCCTGGCGCCCGACATGGCGCGGCACATCTGCGCACAGCGGCGACACGCCTCCGCGCAGCGCTTCATCATCTTGTCCTCGGGCATGGACATACACGCCTCGGCGCACATGTCACACGCCTTGGCGCACATCGCGCACATCTCCGCCGCCATGGGCGAGCGGCGCATCATCATGTCCGCGCACATGCGGGTCATCTCGGAGCAGTCCATGAGCGCGCGCATGATCTGCATCTGTACCTGGCCGCCCATCTGCAGGCAGCCGCTCATGGCCTCCTCGCAGATGGTGTGGCACGACATGCACGCCTGGACGCAGTCCTGCATCTCCTTGCTCATGGGGGTCATGGTTCCGGGCTGGGTCATGGCTCCTCCTGGAAGGCGAAGGGGCCCGGGGCGGCCCCGTTCCCTTCTGTCGTACGCCCGCCCGCCGCCCGGCGCCATCCCGCACAGAACCGGACCGTGCCACGCCCGTTCGGCTTACCGCCGACGCCGCCGCGGCGCGGGTGACGGCGACGATCTTCGGCCTCCGCGCGGCCACGAGACGGCCGGACGGCTGCCGGAGAAATCGGCGTGCACCGGTCGGGAAGGCGATCCGGCCGCTGGACGGGGCCGCCGCGGATCCGCCCCGAGTGCGACACGCGGCCGCGCGACCGGGCGATGCGCGCGGCTCGGCCGTCACGGGTCCGCGAAAGGCCGGACATGGCGTCAGGCCTGCGCCGGGCCACGCTGATTGACACAGCTCGGCCCGAACGCATGTCTTCCGCGCGCCGCGTGCCGTCCACCGCCCGGTCCGAACCCCACGTCGCCGCCGTGGTGCGGCGACGCCGGGCACGGCGGGCCAGGCCGTCGCAGACTGCCTGGCCCGCCGTGTGTCACGTCGCTCCTGTCACCACCAGGGAGTGGAGTTGGAGGCGGTGCACACGGCCGTCTGGCTCGTGACGAAACAGGCCCGGAAGGCGCGGTTCGAGCTCGAGCTCGTGGGGTAGCCCGCGGTGTAGTTGCGGTCGGAGACGGGGTACCAGCTGGCCCCGTCCTGCTTGCGGTCGCCGTTGGTGTCGACCTCGAAGCGGATGTAGTCCCCGCTCTTGTAGCCGGTGATGCGGCCCCAGCCGTACTGCGCACCGCCGCAGGTGCCGTAACGGACCTCGACCGTACGGTTGCTGATGTTGGACGACCGCGCGGTGCCCGTATTGGTGCAGCTGTTCGGGTCCCCCCACCACGGGGTGGCGGCACCCGCCGGCCCCGCGGCCAGAACGCTCGTGGCCACCACCGCGGCCCCCATCGCCGCCGCCGTCACCAGTTTCCGGCCCCTCACGTGACGCAGTGTCATGTCTGTCCTCCGCTCTGTCTCCGGGGAACCGCCCCCGTTTGCGGTCACAGCTTCGCCGGTCGCCGGCGCCACGCACCACGCCCTTCGGATCTGACCTAAAAAGGCACGTCACGAGCGGTTTGCGCCGTGCGAAACTGACCGGGACCGTAAGGGGGATACGGGGTGCGTGTGCTGAGAGTGCATTTCACCAGCGAGGATCTGAACCGGGTCCGGTTCGCCGAGAGACCCGATCCGATGTGGGAGACCGTGCTCAGCGTCCATCTGCTGGGCAACGCCCACGGCCGGGCCGTCTTCGACCCGTGGCGGACACGCGTACGCGCCAGGTTGGGCCGGACGCCGGCGTGGCCGATGAGGCTGCTGCGCCATCTCGCGCCCCCGGTGGGCGACTTCCCCGACTTCCTGACCCCGCCGCAGGCGTCCCAGGGGATGGAGGCGGGGATCGACGCGATGCTGTCCACGCCGCGCCGCCGATTACGCCGGGAGCTTCAGGTCCTGCCCACCGCGCCGTCGTGGTCGCGTCCGCTGGCCGACGGGTCCCTGGAGACGCTGGCCGCGCTCGGGCAGGCACTGCGCACCTACCACCGCTCCGCGATCGCGCCCTACTGGCCGCGGGTCCAGGCACTCGTCGACGCCGAGCGGGCCAAGCGGGCGCGCTCCGTCCTCGACCGCGGCGGCGAGGGACTCCTGTCCTGCCTGGGGCCGACCATGCGGTGGCGGCCGCCGGTGCTGGAGGTGGACTACCCCGTCGAGCACGACATCCGGCTGGCCGGGCGCGGCCTGGTGCTGGTGCCCTCGGTGTTCTGCTGGCGGCTGCCGGTCACGCTCATCGACCCCTCCCTGCCGCCCGTGCTGGTCTACCCGCTCTCCCGTGGGCCGGGCTGGTGGGCCGCCCCCGGCCACACCAGGCGCCGGAACCTCGGGAACCTGCTCGGGCCCACGCGGGCCGCCTGTCTGCACGCGATCGAGGACGGCTGCACCACCGGGGAGCTGGCCCGGCGTCTCGGTGTCGCCCCGCCGACGGCCAGCGAACACGCCACCGTGCTGCGGGAGGCGGGCCTGTCCACCTCCACCCGCACGGGCAGCGCCGTACTCCACACCCTCACCCCGCTGGGCGCGGCGCTGCTGCACGCCAACCCCGGTCAGCGCGGTGGGGCACGGCGCAGCCGGGCATAAGCTCGGAGAGCAGCGGTGCCAGGCCTGAACCGTCGGCGTTCACGCGGACGAGAGCGTCGCGTCAAGGAAGGTTCCTTGTTCAGCCGGGCTGCACGACGGTGGTCATCCTCCCGGTCCCCAGGTCGTAGGCGTAGCCACCGATCTTGATGTTGCCGATGCTCGGCGCGAGCACGGGTGCCGAGCGCAACGTGGCGATGTCCTTCTGAACCGTCTCGGACGGCTCCAGGACGGCCATCTCCAGGGAGGTCCGTTCGTCCCAGCCGCCGCGGGCGGCGAAGCCGGCGCGCAGATCGTCGTCGGCGAGCAGTGACGAGCCGCAGTCGGTGTGGTGGACGAGGGCGATCTCGAACCAGTCCGCGTCGGGGGTCCTGTTCTCGTGCAGGTGCACGATCCAGGCGAGGTCCATGATGACCGCCGGCGTCACACGACCGCCGACGTTACGTGCGACGATCGCCTCTCCGAGCCGGACGCCCAGCACAGCCGCTGGCTCCACCCGCGGATCGATGCAGATGATCAGGTACAGCTGCTTGAAGGGTACGAACGGGACCTCAGGGACGTCGGCCTGGGCACCGGAGGCCGCGAAAGCCCGGTTGTACTCCAGGTACGGGGCGAAGTTCGACATGGCTGTTCCTCCAGGAGGCAGTGGCAGCCCGGGACTGCGAGACCGGCACCGCGTGCGCGCCGCCGGTCTCCGCGATGCGCGAGCCGGCCCGTTCGGCCATGAACCGCAGGCAGGCGAGCAAGCCCCCCCTCGTCCCACCATCACCCACGAGGGGATCACTCGCCAGGCGGGCTCGCCCGGCACGGGAGAGCTTCCCGGGTTCGACGGCCCCACGCGAACGGCCCCCGGTGCGCGCCGAAGGCACCGGGGGCCGCAGGGCCCGGACGGACGGGAAGCCCCGGAGGACCCGCCGGGCCCTCAAACAGCTTTTGACCTGCAAAAACCCTGCTAGGGAAGGTTCCTTGCCATCACGATCCGCTGGACCTGGTTCGTGCCCTCGTAAATCTGCGTGATCTTGGCGTCGCGCATCATGCGCTCGACCGGGTAGTCGCGGGTGTACCCGTAGCCGCCGAGGAGCTGGACGGCGTCCGTGGTGACCTCCATGGCGACGTCCGAGGCGAAGCACTTGGCGGCGGCGCCCTGGAAGGTGAGGTTCTCGTCCCTGCCTCCGGCGGCGACACGCTCGGACGTGGCGGCGGCCGCGTAGGTGAGGTTGCGGGCGGCCTCGACCTTCATGGCCATGTCGGCCAGCATGAACTGGATGCCCTGGAAGTCCGCGATGGGCTTGCCGAACTGCTTGCGCTCCTTGACGTAGCCCTTGGCATAGTCCAGGGCGCCCTGGGCGATGCCGAGGGCCTGGGCCGCGATGGTGATGCGGGTGTGGTCCAGCGTCTTCATGGCCGTGGCGAAGCCGGTGCCCTCGGCGCCGATCATGCGGTCGGCGGGGATGCGGACGTTGTCCAGGTAGACCTCGCGGGTCGGGGAGCCCTTGATGCCGAGCTTCTTCTCCGGGGCGCCGAAGGAGACCCCGGGATCCGACTTCTCGACGACGAACGCCGAGATGCCCTTGCTGCGCTTGTCGGGGTCGGTGACGGCCATCACGGTGTAGAAGTCGGACACGCCCGCGTTGGTGATCCAGCGCTTGACGCCGTTGAGGACGTACGTGTCGCCCTCGCGGACCGCCTTGGTCTTCATGCCGGCCGCGTCGGAACCGGCGTCCGGCTCGGACAGGCAGTACGAGAACATCGCGTTGCCCCTGGCGAGCGGGGCCAGGTACCTCTTCTTCAGCTCCTCGGAGCCGGAGAGCATCACCGGCAGCGAGCCCAGCTTGTTCACGGCCGGGATGAGGGAGGAGGACGCGCACACGCGGGCCACCTCCTCGATCACGACGACCGTGGCGAGGGCGTCCGCGCCCGCGCCGCCGTACTCCTCGGGCACGTGCACGGCGTGCAGGTCGTTGGCGACCAGCGCCTCCAGGGCCTCCTGGGGGAAACGGGCCTCCTCGTCCACCGCGGCGGCGTACGGCGCGATCTTCGCCTCGGCCAGCGAGCGGACGGCGTCGCGGAGCATGTCGTGCTCCTCGGACGGGCGGTACAGGTCGAAGTCAGCCGATCCGGCCAAGGTCTCTCACGCTCCAACGCTAATTACCGTTAAGTAACCCGAATTTTAGGCGCCCGCCCACGCGCGGGATACGTGAGCTTGGCGACAGCTGGGACATTGCCCGGCGAAGGCCCCGCGCATGCCCCCGATATGCTCGGGCACCGCATCACCGTCGTCTCTCCTGGAGCCCCCCATGAGCCTCAAGATCACCGTGATCGGCACCGGCTATCTCGGCGCCACGCACGCCGCAGCCATGGCCGAACTCGGGTTCGAGGTGCTGGGTCTGGACGTCGTCCCCGAGAAGATCGAGACGCTTCGGCGGGGCGAGGTCCCGATGTACGAGCCCGGCCTGGAGGAGCTGCTGCGCCAGCACGTGGCCGGGATCGACGGCTCGACCGGGCGGCTGCGCTTCACGACGGACTACGCCGAGGCCGCCGCGTTCGGCGACGTCCACTTCGTGTGCGTGAACACTCCGCAGAAGCACGGCGAGTACGCCTGCGACATGAGCTACGTCGACTCCGCCGTCACCTCGCTCGCCCCGCACCTGACCGGTCCCGCGCTCGTCGTCGGCAAGTCGACCGTGCCCGTGGGGTCCGCCGACCGCCTGGCCCGTACGATCGCCGAACTCGCACCCGCGGGCACGGACGTGGAGCTGGCCTGGAACCCGGAGTTCCTGCGCGAGGGCTTCGCCGTGCAGGACACGCTGCACCCGGACCGGATCGTGGTCGGCGTGCGCAGCGAGCGGGCGGAGAAGCTGCTGCGCGAGGTGTACGCCACGCCGGTCGCCGAGGGCTCCCCGTTCGTGGTCACCGACTTCCCCACCGCGGAACTGGTGAAGACCTCCGCGAACTCCTTCCTGGCCACGAAGATCTCCTTCATCAACGCGATGGCCGAGGTGTGCGAGGCCGCCGGCGGCGACGTGGCCAAGCTGGCCGAGGCCATCGGACACGACGACCGGATCGGCAGGAAGTTCCTGCGGGCCGGGATCGGCTTCGGCGGCGGCTGCCTGCCCAAGGACATCCGGGCCTTCATGGCGCGCGCCGGCGAGCTGGGCGCGGACCAGGCGCTGACCTTCCTGCGCGAGATCGACTCGATCAACATGCGTCAGCGCGGGCAGATGGTGGAGCTGGCCCGGCAGGCGCTGGGCGGCGGCCCGTTCCTCGGCAGGCGGGTCGCGGTGCTCGGCGCCACCTTCAAGCCGGACTCGGACGACGTACGGGACTCCCCCGCGCTCAACGTCGCCGGTCAGATACACCTCCAGGGCGGCCAGGTGACGGTCTACGACCCCAAGGGCATGGAGAACGCCCGGCGGGTGTTCCCCACCCTCGGGTACGCCGGCTCCGCGCTGGAGGCCGTGCGGGGCGCGGACATCGTCCTGCACCTGACGGAGTGGCGGGAGTTCCGCGAGCTGGACCCGGCCGCGCTGGGCGAGGTCGCGGCCGCCCGGGTGGTCCTCGACGGGCGCAACGCGCTGGACCCGGAGCTGTGGCGGCGGGCCGGATGGACGTACCGGGCGATGGGACGCCCGACCGCGTAGGCCCCCGCGCGCCGGCAGACGGGCGACGCCGGTTCGGCCGAGGCTCAGTCGGCCGAACCGGCGTCTGTCCGCATTGTGCACCACCGGGGCCGGGTGTGAACGGCGAAACTCCCCGTGGATCAGGTCTGCTTCGCCCGGTAGCGGCGCATCTTCGCGCGCGCTCCGCACACCCGCATCGAGCACCAGCGGCCGCGGCCGCCCGGGCTGCGGTCGTAGAACGCCCAGTGGCAGGTGGCCGCCTCACAGGCCTTCAGCCGGGTCCAGGTGCCCGCGACGAGGGCCTCGGCGACGGCGGCCGCGACCCGCGAGAGCAGGGGGCCGTCGTCGGCGGGCGCGAGCCTGGCGGACCCGTTCCGGGCGTCGACGGTCACCAGCAGCGGCGCCCCCGCCAGCAGCTCACCCAGCGGGGTCACCGTCCGGTGCGGCGGGTGGCCGGCGTGGGCCAGCAGCACCGCCCGCAGCGACTCGCGCAGCTCGCGCGCCTGCGGCAGTTCCGCCTCGGGGACACCCAGGCGCTCCCGGCCTTCCGCCGTGTCGAGCGAGTCGGCGCCCGTCTCAATGTCCAGCGTGTTCACCAGGGCCTCGACCAGCGCCAGGCTCCCGGGCGCGGACGATCTCTCACTCATGTCAGCGACGGTACCTCCTGAATACGGTTGCGCCGTTACCCGCTATGGGGAAGCATGCGGTAACGGTTACCTGTTGTCCCTCTCTACGGGTAACACCGGGTGACCTCGTCTTCGACTGGGAGGAAGTCATGGCTCTCGCCAAGCTGGGTGTCGTCGTCCTGGACTGCCCCGACCCGCGCGCCCTCGCCGGGTTCTACGCCGAGGTGCTCGGCGGGACCGTGGAGGGCGAGGGCGACTGGGTGGACCTGAAGGTGCCGGGCGGGTCGGCGCTGGCGTTCCAGCGGGCGCCGGGGCACGTGCCGCCGACGTGGCCGGCCGCGGACGCCTCGCAGCAGTTCCACCTGGACCTGGTGGTGGAGGACCTGGACACGGCGGAGCAGGGGGTGCTGGCGCTCGGGGCGAAGCCCCTGGCCGAGCAGCGCGGCAGCAACTTCCGGGTCTACGCCGACCCCGCCGGGCACCCGTTCTGCCTGTGCGCCTGCTGAGGGACGTCCGCCGGTCGCCGGATACGCCGGACGGCAGGAGACACACGTACGCGGTCTCCTGCCGTCCGGTGGCGGAACTCAGCCGTCCAGTTCGTCGATCGTCGCGTTGGACGGTGCCCGGGTGGCCTGTGCGTCACGGGCGACGTCCTCCGCGGCGCCCAGGACGCGGACCGCGTTCTGCCAGGTGAGCTTGGCCAGGTCCGTCCTGGACCAGCCGCGGTCCAGGAGTTCCGCGATCAGGTTCGGGTAGCCGGAGACGTCGTTCAGGCCGTCGGGGGTGAAGGCCGTGCCGTCGTAGTCGCCGCCGATGCCCAGGTGGTCGATGCCGGCGACCTCGCGCATGTGGTCGAGGTGGTCGGCCACCGTCGCGACCGTGGCGACCGGGCACGGGTTGGCCTCCTCGAAGGCGCGGTGGACCTTCATCGCCTCGGCGGTGGTGTCGAGGTGGTGGAAGCCGTGCGCGCGCATGTTCTCGTCGGCCGCGGCCGTCCAGTCCACGGCCGCCTGGAGCACGAACTTCGGCACGAACGTCACCATCGCGATCCCGCCGTTGGCGGGCAGCCGCTCCAGCACGTCGTCCGGGATGTTGCGGGGGTGGTCGCAAACGGCCCGGGAGGAGGAGTGGGAGAAGATCACCGGGGCCGTCGACGTGTCCAGCGCGTCCCGCATGGTCGTCGCGGCCACGTGGGAGAGGTCGACCAGCATGCCGAGCCGGTTCATCTCGCGGACCACCTCGCGGCCGAAGGCCGACAGGCCGCCCACGCCCGGTTCGTCCGTCGCCGAGTCCGCCCACGCCACGTTGTAGTTGTGGGTGAGGGTCAGGTAGCGCACGCCCAGCGTGTACAACCCGCGCAGGGTGCCCAGGGAGTTCGCGATGGAGTGGCCGCCCTCGGCGCCCATGAGGGAGGCGATCCGGCCCTCCGCGCGGGCCGCCTCCATGTCGTCGGCGGTCAGGGCGGGGGCCAGGTCGGCCGGGTGGCGGTCCAGCAGCTGCCGTACGCAGTCGATCTGCTCCAGCGTCGCCGGCACCGCGTCCGGCAGGTCCGCGCGGACGTAGACCGACCAGAACTGGGCGCCGACGCCGCCCTCGCGCAGGCGGGGCAGGTCGGTGTGCAGGTGGGCGTTCTGGGGGGCGGCGATGTCGCGGGCGTCGAGGTCGTAGCGGACCTGCTCGCGCAGCGCCCAGGGGAGGTCGTTGTGGCCGTCGACGACGGGGAACTCGCGCAGCAGGGACCGGGCTTCGTTCAGCGAGGACATCGGCGTCACTTCCCCGTGCCGAAGCCGAAGCCGCCGGAGTTCTCGACCTTGGCGCGCAGCCGCTTGCCCTTCTCGGTGGCCTGGTCGTTCAGCTCCTGCTGGAACTCCCGCATCCGAGTGAGCAGATCCTCGTCGTGCGCGGCGAGGATCCGGGCGGCGAGCAGACCCGCGTTGCGGGCGCCGCCGACCGACACCGTCGCCACCGGGACCCCGGCCGGCATCTGCACGATCGACAGCAGCGAGTCCATGCCGTCCAGGTACTTCAGCGGGACGGGCACGCCGATCACCGGCAGCGGGGTGACGGAGGCGAGCATGCCGGGCAGGTGGGCGGCGCCGCCCGCGCCCGCGATGATCGCCTTCAGTCCGCGGTCCGCCGCCCGTTCGCCGTACGCGATCATCTCGCGCGGCATGCGGTGCGCGGAGACGACGTCGACCTCGTAGGAGATCTCGAACTCGTCGAGCGCCTCGGCGGCGGCCTCCATGACGGGCCAGTCGGAGTCCGACCCCATGACGATGCCAACAACAGGGCTCATTCGGTGATGGTGCCTCTCAGGTAGCCGGCTGCGTGACGGGCGCGTTCCAGCACGTCGTCCAGGGCGTCGCCGTAGGTGTTGACGTGGCCGACCTTGCGGCCGGGCTTCACGTCCTTGCCGTACATGTGGATCTTGAGCTGCGGGTCGCGGGCCATGCAGTGCAGGTACGCGGAGTACATGTCGGGGTAGTCGCCGCCGAGGACGTTCACCATGACCGTCCACTTCGCGCGCGGGCGCGGGTCGCCCAGCGGCAGGTCGAGGACCGCGCGGACGTGGTTGGCGAACTGGGAGGTGATCGCGCCGTCCATCGACCAGTGGCCGGAGTTGTGCGGACGCATCGCCAGCTCGTTGACGAGGATGCGACCGTCGCGGGTCTGGAACAGCTCGACGGCGAGGTGGCCGACGACGCCCAGCTCCTTGGCGATGGTCAGCGCGAGCTGCTCGGCCCGGAGCGCCAGCTCCTCGTCCAGGTCGGGGGCCGGGGCTATCACGGTGTCGCAGACGCCGTTCACCTGCTGGGACTCCACCACCGGGTAGGCCACGGCCTGGCCGTGCGGGGAGCGTACGACGTTGGCGGCCAGCTCCCGGACGAAGTCGACCTTCTCCTCGGCGAGGACGGGCACGCCGGCGCGGAAGGGCTCGGCGGCCTCCTCGGCGGAGTCGACCACCCACACGCCCTTGCCGTCGTAGCCACCGCGGACCGTCTTCAGCACCACGGGGAAGCCCTCCCCCTCGGCGGCGAAGGCGGCGACATCGGCCGGATCGGCCACGATCCGGTGCCGCGGGCACGGCACGCCGATCGCGTCGAGCTTGGCACGCATCACACCCTTGTCCTGGGCGTGCACGAGCGCGTCGGGGCCGGGGCGCACGGGGATGCCGTCCGCCTCCAGGGCCCGCAGGTGCTCGGTGGGGACGTGCTCGTGATCGAAGGTGATCACGTCGCAGCCGCGCGCGAACGCGCGCAGCGTGTCCAGGTCGCGGTAGTCGCCGATGACGACGTCGCTCACCACCTGCGCCGCGGAGTCCTGGGGAGTGTCACTGAGAAGCTTGAACCTGATGCCCAACGGGATGCCCGCCTCGTGTGTCATACGAGCGAGCTGGCCACCGCCGACCATGCCGACTACCGGGAACGTCACGCTCCTAGGGTATCGGCCGCCGCGGCGCGCCCCGCTGCCGCGCCCGCCGCGCCCGTACCGGCTCCGGCCGCGCTCACCGCGCGGGGATCGTCACCCGCCGCACTGACGTACGCCCCGACCGCACCGGCGTCCCCGCCGGCGTTCTTACCAGTCGCTTCGACGGCTCTTTCCCGCCTTTTCCCGGACTCTTTCCGACCTGTTCCCCAGGGGATGCCGCATGCACAAGCGCGGGCGTGGAGGGCTGGTTAGCATGGGCGGGTTGACCGAACCGACCAAGACGGGGGCCTGCACGACCATGGAACACGGTTCCTCGGGGCTTCGACCGGCGCCCCCGGCGTCCCGGGGCGCGTTGCGCAGGCGCGTGGACCGGCTGTGGCGCGAGGTCGCCAAGTTCGGCGCGGTGGGCGGAGCGGCGCTGCTGGTCAACCTGTTCGTGTTCAACCTGATGCGGCACGTGACCGGACTTCAGGTGGTGCGGGCCAGTGTCATCGCGACCGTCGTCGCGATCGTCTTCAACTACATCGGCTTCCGCTACTTCACGTACCGGGACCGCGACAAGGGCGGGCGCACCCGGGAACTGACGCTGTTCCTGCTGTTCAGCGCGGTAGGCCTGGTCATCGAGAACGGCGTGCTGTACCTGGCGACGTACGGCTTCGGCTGGGACAGCCCGCTGCAGAGCAACGTCTTCAAGTTCCTCGGCATCGGCGTCGCCACCCTGTTCCGCTTCTGGTCGTACCGCACCTGGGTCTTCCGTACCCTGCCGGCCCGGGAGACCGTGGCGGGCGCGGAGTCCTTCCTCCAGACCCAGTCGAAGAAGCCCCGGCGCGAGGCCGTCCGCTAGGACATGCCCGGGTAGGACATGCCCGGGCGCTGCGAGGGCAGGCCGCGGCTCAGCGCACCATCGGGTGGTCCTCCGACTGCCTCTTCAGCGGCGGGGTGCGGGACAGGAACAGGCCGAAGACGGGCGGCTGGGCCTGGAGCAGTTCCAGACGGCCGCCGTCGGCCTCGGCGAGGTCGCGGGCGACGGCGAGCCCGATGCCCGTGGAGTTGCGGCCGCTGATGGTGCGCTCGAAGATCCGGGCGCCCAGGTCGGCGGGGACGCCGGAGCCCTCGTCGGTGACCTCCACCACGGCCTGGTTGCCGGTCACGCGGGTGCGCAGCGCCACCGTGCCGCCGCCGTGCATGAGGGAGTTCTCGATCAGCGCGGCCAGCACCTGCGCGACGGCGCCCGGCGTGCCCACGGCCTGGAGGTGCCGCTTGCCGGAGCTGACGATCGCCCGGCCGGCGCTGCGGTAGGCGGGGCGCCACTCGGCGATCTGCTGCTGGAGGACCTCGTCGAGGTCGAAGGAGACGGCGGAGCCGGTACGCGGGTCGCGGGAGTTGGTCAGCAGGCGGTCCACCACGTCGGTCAGCCGCTCGACCTGGGTGAGGGCGACGTTGGCCTCCTCCTTCACCGTGTCCGGGTCGTCGGTGAGGGTGATCTCCTCCAGGCGCATGGACAGCGCGGTCAGCGGCGTACGCAGCTGGTGGGAGGCGTCGGCGGCGAGCCGCCGCTCGGCGGTCAGCATCCGGGCGATGCGCTCGGCCGACCCGTCGAGCACGTCCGCGACGCGGTCGAGTTCCGGGACGCCGTAGCGCTTGTGGCGGGGGCGCGGGTCGCCGGATCCGAGCCGTTCGGCGGTCTCGGCCAGGTCGGTCAACGGGGAGGCGAGCCGGTTGGCCTGGCGAACGGCGAGCAGCACCGCGGCGACCACCGCGAGCAGCGCCACCAGGCCGATGATCAGCAGCGTGCGGCCGACCTCACGGGTCACCGAGGAGCGGGGCACCTCCACCCGGACGGTCTCGCCCTGCTCTCCCCTGGCCGTGGAGTGGATCACCTCGCCGGACGGTTTGGCGCCGACGTGGATGGGGCGCTGCCCGGGGATGCCGATCACGGCGTACTGGCCGTCGGCCACCTGGTTGCGCAGGATCTCCGCGTTGACCGTCGCCTCGCCGAGCAGCCTGCTGTCGACGATGCTGGCCAGCCGCAGCGCCTCGGAGTCGACCCACTCCTGGGCGCTGCTGCTGATGGTCCGGGTCTCGACGATCACCAGGGACAGGCCGAAGACGGCGATCACGACGAGCACCACGGCGAGCGTGGACTGGATCAGTCGGCGGCGCATGTCCTCCTACCTGACGAAAGCGCGAGGGGCGTAGCTGACGAGAGCGCGGGCGGGCCGGCTCAGCTCTTCTCGAACCGGAAGCCCACGCCGCGCACGGTCGCGATGTACCGGGGGTTCGCCGCGTCGTCGCCGAGCTTCTTGCGCAGCCAGGAGATGTGCATGTCGAGGGTCTTGGTGGACGACCACCAGGTGGTGTCCCAGACCTCGCGCATCAGCTGGTCGCGGGTGACGACCCGGCCGGCGTCCCGCACGAGCACCCGGAGCAGGTCGAACTCCTTGGCGGTGAGCTGGAGTTCCTCGTCGCCCATCCAGGCGCGGTGGGACTCGACGTCGATGCGCACGCCGTGCGTGGCGGGCGGCTGCTGCGGCTCCGCGGCGCCGCGCCGCAGCAGGGCCCGGACGCGGGCGAGCAGTTCGGCGAGCCGGAAGGGCTTGGTGACGTAGTCGTCGGCGCCCGCGTCGAGGCCGACGACGGTGTCCACCTCGTCGGCGCGCGCGGTCAGGATCAGGATGGGCACCGTGTGGCCGTCGGCGCGCAGCCGGCGGGCGACCTCCAGGCCGTCCATGCCGGGCAGCCCGAGGTCCAGCACGACCAGGTCGACACCGCCCTGCATTCCGGCGTCGAGCGCGGCGGGTCCGTCCTCACGCACCTCGACCTCGTAACCTTCCCGGCGCAGAGCGCGGGCCAGCGGCTCCGAGATGGACGCGTCGTCCTCGGCGAGCAGTACACGGGTCATGAGCCGATGGTAGTCCGACCGTGCCGCCCGCCGGGGTGGTGCTGCGGTGTGATCGACACGCGCGGCTCTTACCTTGCGGCCGGTCGGGCGCCGCGCGAGCGGTCGCGTGGCACACACCGGTCGACCCAGGATGTGATCGTTTGAGATTTCGGTAATAGACCTTCGAAAAGGGGGCAGGGGTTCCCCGACGGCCTGTGATCCATCTCTCAAGTCCTTCCATATCCGGCAGTGTCCTGCCGTATGGTGGATTGAAACGTCTGATGCACACAGGGGACCTTTGGCGATCGTCTTGACGCTGAAGGTCTCTTTTGTGATCGGGTCGGCCCCGGCCGGCCCTGGAAGAATGACCTGGGGCCGGGCCTCGTACGCGCGTCGACGCGAGCGGAGGTGTGGATCCCGGTGGCCGTAGTCCGCCGCTTCGCGACCCGGAGCGGACTCCCCCCGGGCGTGGGGTGGACCTCGGGCCTGCCGGTGCCGGCCAACCCCCACCGGGCGCGTACCCGCCGAGAGCGGCGCGTCCCGACCAGCAAGGAACGACCATGGCGTCCAGCCTGACGAAGGACTCGGTCCATCCGGGCACCCCCGGTTCCGAGAAGACCTTCTTCGGCCACCCCCGCGGCCTGGCCACCCTCTTCATGACCGAGATGTGGGAGCGGTTCTCCTACTACGGCATGAGGGCACTGCTCCCGCTGTACCTTGTGGCGCCTTCCGGCCTGCACATGAACGCGGCCACCGCGACCGCGATCTACTCGGTCTACCTGTCGCTCGTGTACCTGCTCGCCATGCCGGGCGGCTGGGTCGCGGACCGGATCCTGGGCCCCCGCAGGACGGTCGCCGTCGCGGGCACGATCATCATGCTGGGCCACCTCATGCTGGCCCTGCCGAGCACCGGCACGTTCTTCGCGGGCCTCGGTCTGGTCGCGATCGGCTCCGGTCTGCTGAAGGCCAACATCTCCACCATGGTCGGTCACCTCTACGACGGCCCGGACGACCCGCGCCGCGACGGTGGCTTCACGGTCTTCTACATCGGCATCAACCTGGGCGCCTTCGCCGCGCCGCTGGCCATCGGCACCATCGGCGAGAGCGTGAACTGGCACCTGGGCTTCGCGCTCGCCGCGGTCGGCATGGCGCTGGGTCTGGCCCAGTTCCTGCTCGGCACCCGTCACCTGAGCTCCCGCTCGGACATCGTCCCGACCCCGCTGTCGGCGGCGGAGAAGAAGTCCACCCTGATGAAGGCCGCCCTGTGGGCGGGCGTCGCGGTCGTCTTCTACGCGATCGTGGGCTTCTCCGGCCTCTACACGCTGAACTGGCTGCTGGTCCCGATCACGCTGGCCGGTCTGATCATCCCCGTGGTGGTCATCGCCCGTATCAAGCGGGACAAGGAACTCGACCGCGCCGAGCAGTCGAAGATGACCGCGTACATCTGGTTCTTCGTCGCCGCGGCCGTGTTCTGGATGATCTACGACCAGGGCGGTTCGACGGTCTCGCTGTTCGCCGACTCCTCGGCGAAGAACACGATCTTCGGCTGGAACTTCCCGGTCTCCTGGTACCAGTCGGTCAACCCGGTGCTGATCATGGCGCTGGCCCCCGTCTTCGCCTGGGCGTGGCTGGCACTGGCGCGGCGCGGCAAGGAGCCGAGCACCGCGGTGAAGTTCGCGATGGGCCTGGTGCTGATCGGCGCTTCCTTCTTCCTCTTCCTCGCCCCGCTGGGAATCGCCGAGGGCGGTCACAAGGCGGCCGCGATGTGGCTGGTGGCGATCTACTTCGTCCAGACCGTCGGTGAGCTGACTCTCTCCCCCGTGGGCCTGTCGGTGACGACGAAGATGGCGCCCGTGAAGTACGCCTCCCAGATGATGGGCGTCTGGTTCCTGGCCGTCACCGCCGGCGACGCCACGACCGGCCTGCTCTCCATCGCCGGTGTCAACCTGAACAAGGCCGGCATCGTGGTCCTGGAGGCCGCCCTCGCCGTGATCGCCGGTGTGGCGGTGTGGATGTACCGCAAGAAGGTCAAGGAACTCATGGGCGACGTGCACTGAGACCTGGCCGGCAAACAAGAAGGGCCACCGCATCCGAGGATGCGGTGGCCCTTCTTGTTTGCCGTGGTGCCGGTGGAGGCCGACGCCGGCCCGGGCGTGAGGGTGTCCGTGGGCGGCCCGGACGGATTCAGGCCGGTGCCCCCAGCTCGGCCCACACTCTCTTGCCGCTGACACCGGGGGCGCGGACGACGCCCCAGTCCAGGCACAGCCGCTGGACGATGAACATGCCGTGGCCGCCGGGGCGGCCGGCGCGGTGCGGAGTGCGCGGGGCGGGCTGGCCGGTGCCGCGGTCGGAGACCTCGATGCGGATCACCTTGCTGTCGCAGGTGATCTCCAACTGGTCGGGGCCCTCGGCGTGCAGGCAGGCGTTGGTGACCAGTTCGGAGACGACGAGGAGCACGTCCTCGGCAGCGGCCCGCTGGTCGGCGGTCGCGGCGGGCAGCCAGCCCCACGCGTACAGCGCCTGGCGGGTGAAGTCGCGGGCGAGCGGCACGACGCCGCTCTCGCCGTCGAAGCTCAGCCTGCGGGTCTGGCGACTCCCGGACGGGGCCGCCGGCACGGCCGTCGCACCCCCTGGGGGTACCGCGCCCGCCGGCGCGTCCCCCTCGGACGCCCCGGAAGCGCCGCTGGGCTCCGGGCCGCGGTCGCCCGGCGAGTAAGACCGGGTGGTGCTCATCAGCGCTTCACCTCACCGATTCACCAGTTCACGATTCAAAAGTCACCCGTCACTTCACACGTACACGTTCGGTACGTCTCACACGTACACGTTCGATACGTCCGTACACACGCCGAAATCCCGGCCGCCGGCTCCCGCGAGGGCGGCCGATCCACTCAGGATGTCTCCTGCCCGGCCGATCGAGGGGAACACCCCCGTTTTCGGCCCGCCGTGCGTGCGCCCGGCATACGCCGGGCGCGGAACACGGAAGGGGCACGTCAGCGCGGCCGAGGCCGGCTCAGCCGCCGGCCTCGTCGGCCAGGGCGTGGGCCAGGGAGTCGTGCACGGTGAAGACCGCGTCCGCCCCCGTGATCTCGAACACGCGGGCCACCACCGGCAGCATCCCGGCCAGATGCACACCCCCTCCGGCCGCCTCCGCCTTCAGCCGTGCGCCCAGCAGGACGTTCAGCCCCGTGGAGTCGCAGAACTCCAGACGTGAGCAGTCCACCACCAGGCGCGAGTGTCCCTTGTCGAGGCACTCCTCGAGCGGTTCGCGCAGTAGGTCGGCCGTGTGGTGATCGAGCTCACCCGCCGGCGTCACGACGGCGCTTGCCCCCTCCTGCCGCACCTCCACCAGAAGCCGGCCCGACTGTGCGTTGCCGACCGTCCCGCGGTCCATGTGGTCTCTCTCCCGGGTTCTTGGCTGCTGATTGACGCCCTCGAACACTACGCCCTCCCTTATCTCTTCGGCACCCGAACAAGCACACACAACCGGACATAGCCCCACATAAGGAACTTGCGGCGGTGTTGGGAAAGCGGGTAGGGCTAGTAGGGACCCGCACCCAACACGGCCGGCTTTGGAGGCGCCGCACACCGCAGTGCACATATTGGCTTCGGCAGCCATATGCCGAGAACGATGGAGGACATCATGTCACCCCGGCTCGACGCATCGCATACCCAGATGGCGACGTCGACACCCCCCGCGGAGCACCTGGATCCCCTCGAGTTCCCCGACGTACGCGCCGAGCGGGCCGATCAGGCCGACGCACTGGCCGGACTCCCGGACATCCCCCCGTACGACGAAGTGGCCCCCGACGACGCGCGGGCCCTGTCCAAGGCCCTCTTCGAGCGGCTGGAGTCCCTCGAGGAAGGCACCCACGCCTACTCCTACGTCCGCAACACGCTCGTCGAACTCAACCTCGCGCTCGTCAAGTTCGCCGCCTCCCGCTTCCGCTCCCGCAGCGAGCCGATGGAGGACATCATCCAGGTCGGCACCATCGGCCTGATCAAGGCGATCGACCGGTTCGAACTGTCCCGGGGCGTGGAGTTCCCGACGTTCGCGATGCCCACCATCATCGGTGAGATCAAGCGCTTCTTCCGTGACACCTCGTGGTCCGTGCGGGTCCCGCGCCGGCTCCAGGAACTGCGCCTCGACCTCGCCAAGGCCGGTGACGAACTGGCCCAGCGGCTCGACCGCGCCCCGACGGTCGCGGAACTCGCCGAGCACCTCGGTCTGTCCAACGACGAGGTGGTGGAAGGCATGGCCGCCTCGAACGCCTACACCGCGTCGTCGCTGGACGCCCAGCCCGAGGAGGACGACTCCGAGGGCGCCCTCGCGGACCGCATCGGCTACGAGGACCACGGGCTCGAAGGCATCGAGTACGTCGAGGCGTTGAAGCCGCTGATCGCCCAACTGCCCTCCCGGGACCGGAAGATCCTGTCCCTGCGGTTCGTCGCCAACATGACCCAGTCGGAGATCGGCGAGGAACTCGGCATCTCGCAGATGCACGTCTCCCGGCTGCTCTCGCGCACGCTCGGACAACTGCGCAGGGGCCTGACCCTCGAGGAGTGAGCGCCTGACGGCGTGACGGGGTGAAGGGGCGTGACGGGGTGAGACGGGGTGAAGGGGTGAAGGGGGACGTTTCCGTCCGGTGCCTCGGTGGTGCCGGGCGGACCGCGCCCCCGCCTCTCCCCCGTCCTGCCGGCCGGTGCCTCCGGAATCCGGCCTTGCCGGTCAGACCTCGCGTACGCCGCGCCGCCAGACCTGGGTGACCAGCGGGACGCCCGGCCGGTAGGCCAGGTGGACGTGGCTGGGCGCGTCCAGGACGGCGAGGTCGGCACGGGCGCCCGGGGACAGCCGGCCGACGTCGCCGCGGCGCAGGGCCCTCGCACCGCCCGCCGTCGCCGCCCAGACCGCCTCGTCCGGCGTCATGCCCATGTCCCGTACGGCGAGCGCGACGCAGAAGGGCACCGACGAGGTGAACGACGAGCCCGGGTTGCAGTCGGTGGACAGGGCGACCGTGACACCCGCGTCGAGGAGGCGACGGGCGTCGGGCCACTGGGCGCGGGTGGAGAACTCGGCTCCGGGCAGCAGCGTGGCGACCGTGTTGCCGTTCGCCAGCGCGTCCACGTCCGCGTCGGTCAGGTGGGTGCAGTGGTCGGCGCTGGCCGCGTCAAGCTCGACGGCGAGCTGGACGCCCGGGCCGTAGGTGAGCTGGTTGGCGTGGACCCGCGGATGCAGGCCCCTGGCCCGGCCCGCGGTGAGGATCGCCCGGGCCTGGTCGCCGTCGAAGGCCCCTTGCTCGCAGAAGACGTCGATCCAGCGGGCGTGCGGGGCGCAGGCGTCCAGCATCTCCCCGGTGACCAGGGCGACGTACGCCGCCGGGTCCTCGGCGTAGTCCGGGGAGACGATGTGGGCGCCGAGGTAGGTGACCTCGTCGGTGTGCGCGGCGGCGATGCGCAGGGCGCGGGCCTCGTCGGCGACGGTGAGGCCGTAGCCGGACTTGGTCTCAAAGGTGGTCGTGCCCTGGCGCAGGGCCTCGGCCAGGTAGTGGGTCAGGGTGGCCTCCAGCTCCGCGTCGGTGGCGGCGCGGGTGGCGGCGACCGTGGTGCGGATGCCGCCCGCGCTGTAGGCCCGGCCGGACATGCGGGCGTTGAACTCCTCGGTGCGGTCGCCCGCGAAGACCAGGTGGGAGTGGGAGTCGACGAAGCCGGGGATCACCGCCCGGCCGCCGGCGTCGATCCGGTTGTCAGTGGCGGGTGCTTTGCTGGATTCACCGGTCCACGCGACGCGGTCGCCGTCGATGACGACGGCCGCGTCCCGGACCAGGCCGAGGGGGGATCCGTCACCGAGGGAGGGGTCGTTGGTGACCAGCGTGGCGATGTTGGTGATGGCGGTGCTGCTCATGGCGTCCTCAGGGGTGACGGGGGGATTCAGCCGCGCAGTGCCTCGACGGCGCCTGCCAGCGCCGACGGCACGTCCGGTACGAGGGTGTGGGCACCGTCCCGCACGATGTGCCGGCCGGCCACGACCGTATGGCGTACGTCCGCTGCGGTCGCCGCGAATACGGCCGTCTCGGCGCCGAGCCTGGGCAGCGTCCCCGCTGTCCTGACCGAGTCCAGCGCGATCGTCGTGAAGTCGGCGAGGGCGCCCGGGGTGAGGCTGCCGGCGTCGGACCAGCCGAGGGCGGCGTGCCCGTCGGCGGTGGCGGCCCGCAGCAGGGCGGCGGCCGTCCAGTGGCCGCGGGCGCGGGTGCGCAGCCGCTCGTTCAGCTCCATCGCGCGGGCCTCTTCGAGCAGGTCGACGACGGCGTGGCTGTCGGAGCCGAGGGAGAGCGGGGAGCCTGCGCGCTGAAGGGCGACGGCGGGTCCGATGCCGTCGGCCAGGTCCCGCTCGGTGGTCGGGCACATGCAGGTGCCGGTGCCGGATCCGCCGAGCAGGGCGATGTCATCGTCGGTCAGGTGGGTGTTGTGCACGCCGGTCGTGCGCGGGCCGAGGACGCCGTGGTCGGCCAGCAGCCGGGCCGGGGTGCACCCGTGGGCGGCCTGGCAGGCGTCGTTCTCGGCGGTCTGCTCCGACAGGTGCACATGGAGCGGGGCCCGCCGCTCCTGGGCCCACCGCGCCACCGTCGTCAGTTCCCGCGCGGGCACGGCCCGTACGGAGTGCACGGCGGCACCGATCCGCGCGTGATCCCGTTCCTTGAGAACTGAACAGCGTTCGGCCCAGGCCTCGGCCGTCCCGTCGGAAAAGCGGAGCTGATGGGTGTCGGGCGGCTGACCGAACCCGGAGGACAGGTAGCAGGTGTCGAGGAGGGTGATGCGGATCCCGGCTTCGGCGGCGGCCTCGATCAGGGCCTCGCCCATCGCGTTCGGGTCGGCGTAGCGGGTGCCTCCCGCGGCGTGGTGGACGTAGTGGAACTCGCCGACCGCCGTGATGCCGGCCAGCGCCATCTCGGCGTACACCGCTCGGGCCAGCGCGTGGTACGTCTCGGGGGTGAGCCGGTCGGCGGTGGCGTACATGACCTCGCGCCAGGTCCAGAACGTCCCCGATCCGACCTGGACGGTGCCGCGCAGGGCGCGGTGGAAGGCGTGGCTGTGCGCGTTGGCGAGTCCCGGGACCGTGAGGCCCCGCAGCACCTCGGCGCCCGGCGGCGGAACGGGCACGCCGGTGCGGACGGCCGCGACGCGGCCGCCGCGCACGTCGAGCGCCACGCCCGGCTCGACGGGGGTCCCCCCTGCTCGAGCGCCGTCGAGGGCTTCGGGGAGGGTGCCGAGCCAGGCCTGTTCCAGCCAGTACGTCCGCGTCTGCTCGGTGGTGGTCACGTGCAGGCCAGCCCTTCCAGTACGTCGGCGAGCGCGCGCACCCCGGCCACGCAGTCGTCCTCGGCCGCGAACTCGGCCGGGGAGTGCGAGACACCGGTGGGGTTGCGCACGAACAGCATGGCGGTCGGGACGCTCCCGGACAGGATCCCGGCGTCGTGTCCGGCACCCGTGCCGAGGACCGGCACCTTCAGGTCGGTGTCCTGGCCCAGGACGCGGGCGAGTTCGTCGCGCAGCGCGTGGTCGAACTCGACGACGGGCGTGAAGGACTCGCGCACCACGTCCAGGTCGACACCGTGCGCGGCGGCGTACTCGCGGGCCGCCTTCTCGACGCCGGTGACCACGGTGTCCAGGCTCGCCTGGTCGGCGGCGCGGGAGTCGAGCCAGCCGCGCACCAGGGACGGGATGGCGTTGACGCCGTTCGGCTCGACGGCGATCTTGCCGAAGGTGGCGACGGCACCGGCGAGCGCGGCCTCGCGCCGGGCGGCGAGCACGGTCTCGGCGTACGGCAGCATCGGGTCGCGCCGGTCGACGAGCCGGGTCGTGCCCGCGTGGTTGGCCTCGCCGCGGAAGTCGAACCGCCACCGCCCGTGCGGCCAGATGGCGCTGGCCACACCGACCGCGTCGCCGGTCAGGTCGAGGGCGCGTCCCTGCTCGACGTGCAGTTCGACGAAGGCGCCGATGCGCGCGAGCCGCTCCGGGTCGGGACCGATGGCGTCGGGGTCGTACCCGGCGGCCTCCATGGCCCTGGGCAGCGTGACCCCGTCGGCGTCGGTGAGCCGGTGCGCCTGCTCGACGGTGAGCTGCCCTGCGGTCAGCCGTGAGCCGGTGCAGGCAAGACCGAACCGGGCACCCTCCTCGTCACCGAAGTTGACGAGCGCCAGCGGCTTGGTGAACCGCGCGTTCCTGCCGCGCAGTTCGTCGAGGGCGGCGAAGGAGGACACGACACCCAGGGGTCCGTCGAAGGCCCCGCCGTCGGGCACGGAGTCGAGGTGCGACCCGGCAACCACGGCGTCCCCGGCCGCGGGATTCCCGAGCCAGGCCCACTGGTTGCCGTTGCGGTCGACCTCGTAGGCCAGCCCTCGGTCCTCGGCCTGCTGCCGGAACCAGGCCCGGCAGTCGGCGTCGGCCGCGGTCCAGGCGAATCGCCGGTAACCGCCGGACTCGGGGTGGCGCCCGACGGGGAGCAGTTCCCGCCACATCGTGTGGAAGGAGTCGCCCACGGCGGGCGACGGGGTCCGCGTCCCGGCCGGACGGCCCTCGCTCGGGTCAGCCGGACGCCGCGTCACGCCTGGTCACCCTCGCGCATGGGCACCCGCACCCCGCGTTCGCCGGCCACCGACTCCGCGATGTCGTACCCGGCGTCCACGTGCCGGATCACGCCCATGCCGGGGTCGTTGGTGAGCACCCGGCGGATCTTCTCCCCGGCGAGCGCGGTGCCGTCGGCGACCGTCACCTGTCCGGCGTGGATGGACCGTCCCATGCCGACGCCGCCGCCGTGGTGGATCGACACCCACGACGCGCCCGACGCCACGTTCACCATGGCGTTCAGCAGCGGCCAGTCGGCGATCGCGTCGGAGCCGTCGAGCATGGCCTCGGTCTCCCGGTACGGGGAGGCGACGGAGCCGCAGTCGAGGTGGTCGCGGCCGATCACGACCGGCGCCTGGAGCTCACCGCTCGCGACCATGTCGTTGAACCGCTCGCCCGCCTTGTCGCGCTCGCCGTAGCCGAGCCAGCAGATGCGCGCGGGCAGGCCCTGGAAGTGGACGCGCTCGCCGGCCATCTTGATCCAGCGCGCCAGGGACTCGTTCTCGGGGAACAGCTCCAGGATCGCCTTGTCGGTCTTGGCGATGTCGGACGCCTCACCCGACAGCGCGGCCCAGCGGAACGGGCCCTTGCCCTCGCAGAACAGCGGCCGGATGTAGGCGGGGACGAACCCGGGGAAGGCGAACGCCCGCTCGTATCCGGCGAGTTGCGCCTCGCCGCGGATCGAGTTGCCGTAGTCGAAGACCTCGGCGCCGGCGTCCATGAACCCGACCATGGCCTCGACGTGCCGGGCCATGGACTCGCGGGCCCGGGTGGTGAAGCCGGCCGGGTCCTTGGCGGCGGCGTCGGCCATGTCCTCGAAGTCGGTGCCCAGCGGCAGGTAGGCCAGCGGGTCGTGGGCGGAGGTCTGGTCCGTGACGATGTCGATGGGCGCGCTCATCGCGAGCAGCTGCGGGACGAGCTCGGCGGCGTTGCCGAGGACGCCGATGGACAGGGGCTTGCGCTGGTCGCGCGCCTCCACGGCCAGCTGGAGGGCATGCTCCAGGGAGTCGGCCTTCACGTCGAGGTAGCGGTGCTCGATGCGCCGATCGATGGCGCGCGGGTCGCAGTCGATGCAGAGGGCCACACCGTCGTTCATGGTGACGGCGAGCGGCTGGGCGCCGCCCATGCCGCCGAGGCCGGCGGTCAGGGTGATCGTCCCGGCGAGCGTGCCGCCGAACTTCTTCGCGGCGACGGCGGCGAAGGTCTCGTAGGTGCCCTGGAGGATGCCCTGGGTGCCGATGTAGATCCAGGAGCCCGCGGTCATCTGGCCGTACATGGTCAGGCCGAGGGCTTCCAGGCGGCGGAACTCCTCCCAGTTGGCCCAGTCGCCGACGAGGTTGGAGTTGGCCAGCAGCACACGCGGGGCCCACTCGTGGGTCTGCATCACGCCGACCGGGCGGCCGGACTGGACGAGCATGGTCTCGTCGGCCTTGAGGGTCCGCAGCGTGCCGACCATGGCGTCGAAGGAGCGCCAGTCGCGGGCGGCCTTGCCGGTGCCGCCGTAGACGACAAGCTTGTCGGGGTGCTCGGCGACCTCGGGGTCGAGGTTGTTCTGGAGCATCCGCAGGGCGGCTTCCTGCTGCCATCCCAGGGCGCTCAGTTCCGTACCGCGCGGCGCTCGGACGGGGCGGGGTCCTGACATGGTCTGCCTCCCGGTGGCTTTGTTGCTGCTGTTATTCACATCCTGGCGTGCTGAATAGAGCTAGTCAATACAGGGGGCGGGGCCGACCCGCGCGACCGGGGGATGTTTGGGCGGCTCCAGGTCAGGAAGGCAGGAGCTGAGGGAACACCGACGCGACCGGGGGCGGCATGGACGAGGGCAGGGACCGAAGCCACGGCGACGAGGCCGGAGCGGCGGACCGCGAGCGGGTCGTACGCCGGGACGAGGCGGTCCGGGCCGCGGTGGGCCAGGGGCTGCTCGGCCCCGGTTCCCCCGTCGTGGGCCTGCTCGACGTCGTCGGCATCCGGGAGTCCGCGGCGGCGCTGAGGGCGGCGTTCGACGCGGTGCTGGCGCCGGGCACCCCGGTGCTGCACGCCTTCGCGGTCAAGGCGACCCCGCTCGTGCCCGTCCTGCGCCTGCTGCACGAGGAGGGCATCGGCGCCGAAGTGGCGAGCCCGGGGGAACTGGCGCTGGCACGGGTGGCCGGGGTGCCCCCCGCGCGGACCGTCCTGGACTCACCCGCCAAGACTCCGGCCGAGCTGCGCGAGGCGCTTCAGCTGGGCATCGCCGTCAACGCGGACAACCCGCAGGAGCTGGCCCGCATCGACGCCCTCGTGGGCTCCGCCACCCCTCGCTCACCGCTGGGGATCCGGGTGAATCCGCAGGTCGGCGCGGGTGCCATCGAGGCGCTGTCGACGGCCACGGCGACCTCGAAGTTCGGGGTGGCGCTGCGCGACGAGGGCGCCCGCGAGTGGGTCGTGCGGGCGTATCTGGACCGTCCGTGGCTCACCCGGCTGCACGCCCACACCGGATCCCAGGGCATCCCGCTCTCTCTGATGACGCAGGGCGTGGCGCGGACCTACGAGTTGGCCGAGGAGATCAACACGCGCGCGGGGCGGCGGCAGATCGACACCCTCGACATCGGCGGCGGACTGCCGGTGAACTTCGGCTCCGAGGCGACCGAGCCGACGTACGCGCGGTACGCGCGGCTGCTGCGCGAGGTGGTGCCGGGGCTGTGCGAGGGGCGGTACGGGCTGGTGACCGAGTTCGGACGGTCGCTGCTGGCCAAGCAGGGCACGGTGGTGGCCCGGGTGGAGTACACCAAGAGCGCCGGAGGGCGGCCGGTCGCCGTGACCCACGCGGGCGTGCAGGTCGCGACACGCACGGTCTACGTGCCGAAGGCCTGGCCGCTGCGCCTGGCCGCGTACGACGCGAAGGGGCTGCCGAAGCAGGGACCCGAGGTGGTGCAGGACGTGGCGGGGCCCGCCTGCTTCGCGGGCGACCTGCTCGCCGAGGCCCGCGCGCTCGCCCTGCTGGAGCCGGGCGACCACGTGGCGGCGCTCGACACCGGGGCCTACTACTTCGCCCACCACTACGCCTACAACTCCCTGCCCCGGACGGGGGTTTACGGCTTCGCCCCGGACGGCGCCGGAGGGGTCGCCCTCGCCGTCGTACGCGAGCCGCAGCCGGTCGAGGAGATCGTGTCCGAGGCGGGAGGAGCGCACGCCTCGGCACTCACCGCCCTGCGGGGACCCGGGCACGCTCGACCCGCTTCATTCGACTGAGTCGACCCACGTTAGCCCCTCGGTCGCATGTTCCACCGGAAAATGCCGTAACCCTCACCCGCTGGCGCACACCGTGCGTAGCGTCGGCATCACTCAGCCGAACCCCCGGTGGGAGAGGAACAACGGTGCCCGGAATCGACGAGTGCCTCCTGGAAGCCATGCGGCTGCCCGGTGCCAGAGGCGCCGCGCTGGTCGACTGGACGAGCGGACTTGCCCTGGGCACCGTCGGGGAGTCCCCGGGCGGCGACCACGAGACCACCGCGGCGGAGGCCGCCGAACTGGCCCGGCTGGCCGCCGAGCACGGCGCCTTCGCCGCCGCCGGAGACCCCGACGGCGAGCGTCCCCCGGTGGAGGACCTGATCGTCAGCAACCGCGACAGCTACCACCTGCTGCGGTTCGTGGACACGTCCTTCGACAGCAGCGTGTTCCTGCACCTGTGGCTGGCCCGCGCCGAGGGCAACCTCGCCCTGGCCCGCATACGCCTGGGCGAGATGGCCGAGCGGCTGGTGCTGGGATGACCGTGGTCGACACCCCTCCCCCGCCCCAGCTGCCGGTCCGCAGCAGGCCGGCCGACGACGACCGGGCCTGGGGCGGCGTCTCACCGATGCTGACCCGGCTTGCCGCCGAGCACGCCACCGGCGTCCTGGTGCGCGAGCACGGCACGCTCTACCTCTCCGAGGGCCGGGTGGCGCATGCCGAGAGCCCCCTGTCCCCCGGTCTGGACCTGCTGCTCACCGCCCACGGGACGCTGACGGCCGAGGCCTGGCGGAACGCTCTCGCCCGGGCCGACGACCGGCTGGGCGCCGCACACCTGCTGCTGGACGGCGGCCACCTGACCGAGGGTGCCCTGGAGCTGTGCCACCTGGGCGCGCTCCACGACGCCGCCTACTTCGCGCTCGCCCCGAGCAGCACGCCGGGACGGTTCCGCTACGGCGTCGTCCACCGGCTCGGCCCCGTCCTGCCGGTTCCGGTGGCCGCCCTGGAGCGCGAGGTCCTGCGCCGCCGCGAGCTGCTGCACCGCGTCTGGCCCGACGCCGCGCCGGACAGGGCCCCGCTGACGCGGACGCGTCCCACCGCGGCACCGAAGCCGACGCCCCGCCAGCAGACGCTCCTGGAGCGGATCGACGGCACCCGCACGGCCACCGACCTGGCCAGGGAGCTGGGCAGGCAGGCGTTCCACACCCTGGTGGACGTACGGCGTCTGGCGGCCGCGGGGCTCGTCGCACCGGTCGTCGTACCACGGGAGGCGCCCGTACCGGACGGCACCGGGCAGAACCCCACGCTCGCCGATCGGCCGGCGTACACCACCGACCCCCACATCACGCTGCTGAAGAGGCTCAGGGATGCGCTGGAGGCCCTTTGAAAGGAGACACCGGATGGCAGCCGAGCCCGAGATCCTGGACGAGCTGCGCCGACTCAGAGCCCGGGTACCCCAGCTCACCGGCGCCCTCGCCGCCAGTGTCGACGGCCTCGTACTGGCCCACGACACCCCCGGCGTGGAGCCGGAGAGCGTGGCGGCACTCACCGCGACCGCCCTCGGCGTCGCCGTGCGCATGGCGGACGTGACCGGCCAGGGCGATCTGCGCGAGCTGCTCGTGCGGGGCGTCCACGGCTATGTCGCGACCTATGCGGCGGGCGGCACCGCGGTGCTGACCCTGCTCGCCGAGGACCGCGTCAACGTCGGCCGCCTCCACCTGGAGGGCCGCCGGGCGGGCGCCCGCATCGGGGAGCTGGTCGACGCCGAGCCGGCCGGGGCTTCCGGCAGGACGCCCGCGAAGGCCGTGAAACCGGCCACCAGGGCCGGCACCGCACGCACCAGGACCGCCCGCGCGCCCCGCACCACCGCCACCGACGCGCGTACCACCACCGAAAGTTGACGGAACAAGGAGACCCGGCCATGGCCAACACCGAGACCTGCCTGAAGGAAGCGCTCGCCTCCATCGAGGGAGCGACAGGCGTCGCGCTCGTCGACTACACCAGCGGCATGGCGCTGGGCACGATGGGCGGCGGCAAGAGCTTCGACCTGAACGTCGCCGCCGCGGGCAACACCGATGTCGTACGGGCCAAGATGCGCACCATGGAGCACCTCGGCCTCAAGGCGGAGATCGAGGACATCCTGATCACCCTGACCGACCAGTACCACCTGATCCGCCTGATCAGCGGGCGCGGCGGGAGCGGCCTGTTCCTCTACCTGGTGCTCGACGCCAAGCGGGCCAACCTGGCGATGGCCCGCCACCAACTGAGGAGGATCGAGGAGGAGCTGGAGGTCTGACCCCGGCCCGCCGGACGGGCCCGGGGCGTGTCCGGCGGACAGGTGACGGCAGCGCCCTATCCGAGCGCCACGGTGCGGCGGCGTGCTCCACCCGGGGCCGCGTCGCCCGCCGCGAGGCCGGTACCGCGGTAGCCCCGCACCGCCTTGCCCGCGGGGTGCCCGCCCCGCTTGCCCAGCCAGTCGACGCGCACCCACAGCAGCGTGTCCTCGGCCCGCTCCAGCCGGCCGATCCAGGCGGCCTTGAGCCACAGTCCCACCCCGGCGCCGGCCAGCAGCAGGCCGCCGGCCGCGGGCAGGGCGAAGGAGCTGCCCAGCGCGGCCAGGAAGGCCGGCGCGAGCCACCAGCGGTGCCCCCGGCGCCAGACGCGCACGCTCACCGACCGGTCCTGGAGCACGTCGTGGCGTCCGGCCCGGGCGGCACCCCGGGCCAGGGCCCGGTAGCGACGGCGCCGGGCGCAGGCCACGACGGCCGCCGTCACCAGGAACAGCGCGGCCCCTGCCAGCACACCGATCCGGCGCCCGGTCAGCCCCGGCACCAGTACGCCGATCGCCGCCGCGAACCCGCCGAGCCACCACAGCGGAGCCGCTCCGGCCCGTACCACGACGGCCACCCGGGCCAGGCCCTGACCTCCACGACCTGTGCGACCAGCGCGCGCCATGCTCTGCCTCCTCGTCGACCCGGCACCCTCGTCGGGCGGGCAGGCTAGCGAGCGTTGGTGAGACGAGTCTGAGAGCGCCCGGTCCCCGGCCTCACCCCAGAGGCGTCACTCGACGAACAACCCTCGTGCCGCCGCCTTCTGGTCGAACTCCTCCAGGCGCGCCTGCGCGTCGGGCAGGTCGTCGCACATCGCCTCCAGGAGCACCCGGCCGAGCAGCATCGGCGCGCACGCGGTGTCGAAGGCGAGTCCGGTGCCGACGGCCGCGGGCAGCAGCAGGTCGGAGTGCTTGGCGACCGGCGCGAACGCCGAGTCGGCGACCGTGACGACGGTCAGCCCCGTCTCCTTGGCGTGGGCGAGGGTGTCCACCACCTCGCGCGGATGGCGCGGCAGCGCGAAGCACAGCAGCGCGGAGGCGCCCGCCCGTACGGCGCCGTCGATGCGGTCCTGGATCATCGTGCCGCCCTCGTCGAGCAGCCGTACGTCCGGGTGGACCTTGGCGGCGAAGTACGCGAAGCCGTAGGCCTGGGCGGCCGCGGCCCGCAGGCCGAGGACCGGCAGCGGGCGCGAGGCGGCGAGCACCTGTCCCGCCCTGCGCACCGGCCGCGGATCGGCCAGCGCCTCCGCGAGGTGCCTCAGGTTCTCGATCTCGGCCTCGACCGCCTGCTGGTACTCGTTGCACGAGGCCGGCCGGGCGGCCGGTTCGGCGGGCGCGACCTCGCGCAGGTGCCGGCGCAGCGCCGGGTAGCCGTCGAAGCCCAGGGCGACCGCGAAACGGGTCACCGACGGCTGGCTGACCCCGGCCAGTTCGGCCAGCTCGACACTGGACAGGAAGGGCACGTCGGCTGCCCTCCGCACCATGCTGTGCGCGATGCGCCGCTGGGTCGGTGTGAGCCGGTGCCCTTCGAAGAGCGCCTGCAGCCGCGCGGCAGGGCTGTCGGTCACGCTCATGACGTGCTCCCCCTCCAGATGTCGTCGACGCCCCGGGAGGGTATCTCCCCGACCAGTTTCTATTCAGACACCAAGAACTCTGCATGAGGTCATACAGCCAGGGCAAGGGATCGACCAAGTGTCATTAAATCCGCCCCAACAGACACAGATCGCGACAATCGGTGCGCATACGGTGAGCAGGCCCCGTCGGTGTCGCCGGCCGCAGCCCCGGCGACGCCGACGGCGGCCCGCCCCCACCCCGACAGGGGGGCTATCCCCAGTGCGGCGGGCCCCCCGGCTCTCTAGCCTGGTCCGCATGAGCGGAATGGACGCGCGGGACACGGACCTGAAGAAGGACCTGAACGCCTCCCTGCAGGCCCGCAGGGAACTGGGCGAGGAGTACGAGTCCGCGCTGGTCGACTCGTTTCTGGAGAAGGTCGACCAGCGCATCGACAGCGCCGTCGAACGCCGGATGCGGCGGCAGTTCGCCGAGGAGCAGATGACCGTGGCCCGGGGCTCGCGCTCGCCGAAGGCCACCGACTCCTGGGGCGAGCGCTTCGGCTTCGGCATCGTCTCGCTGGTGCTCGCCGTGCCGCTGTCCGCGATCGGCGGCGGCCTCGGGCACCTGCCCGGCCTCATCGTCGCCTGGCTCGGGATCGTGGGCGTCAACGCCGTCCAGGCCGCCCGTACCAACCCGGGCCTGTTCAGCCGCCGCCACCGCGCCGAGGACGACACCTGGCGGGAGTGAGCGGCCGCGCCGAGGACGACGCCCGGCAGGTGTGAGCGGCCACGTCCGCGGCACGACCGTGCGGGGGCGAGGTGTATGCGCGGGGACCGCCGCACCCCCGTCGACCGGGGGGCGGGACGACGGCGGTCCCCGCGGGGGACGCGGGCCGGGTCAGGGCCGGGCCATCGCGTCCGTGGCGTCCATGGAGGTCCGGGAGCCGCTCCGGAGGTCCGCGACGCCGCACGGCGCCGGACGGGGCCGACGGCCGCCCCCGGCGCTCGGCGCCCGGGAGGCGATCCCGCCCCTTCCGACGCCCACCAATCTGCCGGACGTATGTGAAGCGGGTGCTGCGTGCACGTGACACGCTCGTACCGTTTCCACGACTGTCTCTCAGCCGCGGGTCACCGCACGTTCCCCGCCGGCACGCCGGCCGCGGCGGCGCGTCAGTGCTTTCCGCCCTTGGCCAGGAAGGAGAGCAGGTCCTGACGGCTGACGACCCCGGTCGGCTTGCCCTCCACCAGCACGATCGCCGCGTCCGCCACGCCCAGCACCGACATCAGGTCGGCGACCGGCTCGCCGGAGCCGACCTGGGGCAGCGGAGCCGACATGTGCTTCTCCAGCGGGTCCTCCAGCGCGGCCCGCCGGGTGAACAACGCGTCCAGCAGCTCCCGCTCGACCACCGATCCGACCACCTCGGCCGCCATGACGTCCGGGTGGCCGGCGCCCGGCTTCACGATCGGCATCTGCGAGACGCCGTACTCGCGCAGCACCTCGACGGCCTGGCCGACGGTCTCGTCCGGGTGCATGTGGACCAGGGAGGGGATGGAGCCGCCCTCCTTGTCGCTCAGCACGTCAGCGACGCGGGCGCTCGAGCCCTCGTCCTCCAGGAAGCCGTAGTCGGCCATCCACTCGTCGTTGAAGATCTTCGACAGGTACCCGCGCCCGCTGTCCGGCAGCAGGACGACCACGACGTCATCCGGGCCGAGCCGCTCGGCCACCCGCAGCGCCGCGACAACGGCCATGCCGCAGGAGCCGCCGACCAGCAGGCCCTCCTCCTTGGCGAGGCGGCGGGTCATCTGGAAGGCGTCCTTGTCGGACACGGCGACGATCTCGTCGGCCACGGTCCGGTCGTAGGCGGTCGGCCAGAAGTCCTCACCGACGCCCTCGATGAGGTACGGCCGCCCGGACCCGCCGGAGTACACCGAGCCCTCCGGGTCGGCGCCGACGACCTTGACCCGGCCGTCGCTGGCGTCCTTCAGGTAGCGGCCGGTGCCGGAGATGGTGCCGCCGGTGCCGACGCCGGCCACGAAGTGGGTGATCCTGCCCTCGGTCTGCTCCCACAGCTCGGGACCGGTGGAGTGGTAGTGCGACAGGGGGTTGTTCGGGTTCGAGTACTGGTCGGGCTTCCAGGCGCCGGGGGTCTCGCGGACCAGCCGGTCGGAGACGTTGTAGTAGGAGTCAGGGTGCTCCGGCGCGACGGCCGTCGGGCACACGACCACTTCGGCGCCGTACGCGCGCAGCACGTTGATCTTGTCGGTGGATACCTTGTCCGGGCACACGAAGATGCACTTGTAGCCCTTCTGCTGGGCCACGATGGCCAGTCCCACACCGGTGTTCCCACTGGTCGGCTCGACGATCGTGCCACCGGGCCTGAGCTCCCCGCTCTGCTCGGCCGCCTCGATCATGCGCAGAGCGATGCGGTCCTTCACGGAGCCGCCCGGGTTGAAGTACTCGACCTTCGCCAGGACGGTCGCCTGGATCCCCTTGGTGACGCTGTTGAGCCGCAACAGCGGGGTGTTGCCGACGAGGCTGATCATCGAGTCGTGGAATTGCACCGTTGTCTCCGGTTGTTGCAAAAGGTGTGGTCGTGGTGTGCCGCCAGCCTAAAGCCAGGGGGACCGCCCGGGGTGCGCGTTCACTCGCCGTCAAGATTGGACGACGGTCCGTACGGGGCAAGGAGTGGATGTACGGCTACGAGGAGGTCGGCGGGCATGACGAACATGTCGAGGGCGAGAGTGGCCCGGCGGATCGCGGCCGGTGCCGCGTACGGCGGCGGCGGACTCGGTCTGGTCGGTGCCGCGGCCGTCGGGCTGCTGCTGGCCGAGGTACAGATGGCCAAGCGCCACGTGGGCAACGGCACGGACAACCACGTGCCGGTCGCGGACGGCCTGTTCGGTCACGCCTATGACACTCCGGGCGAGCCGCCACTGAGCCTGGTCATGCTCGGTGACTCCACGGCGGCGGGGCAGGGTGTGCACCGGGCCGGGCAGACGCCGGGCGCGCTGCTGGCGTCGGGTCTGGCGGCGGTGGCGGAACGTCCGGTGCGATTGCGCAACGTGGCGCAGCCCGGTGCCCGGTCGGACGACCTGGACCGCCAGGTGCCGCTGGCGCTGGGCGACCCGGAGCGGGTGCCGGACATCTGCGTGATCATGGTCGGGGCGAACGACGTGACCAACCGGATGCCTCCGACGCGCTCGGTGCGCCATCTGTCGGCGGCGGTGCGGCGGCTGCGCACGGCGGGCGCCGAGGTCGTCGTGGGCACCTGCCCGGACCTCGGCACGATCGAGCTGGTCCAGCAGCCGCTGCGGTGGCTGGCCCGGCGGGCCTCGCGCCAACTGGCCGCGGCGCAGACCATCGGGGCAGTGGAGCAGGGAGGCAGGACCGTGTCGCTGGGTGACCTGCTGGGTCCTGAGTTCGCGGCGAACCCGCGGGAGCTGTTCGGTCCGGACAACTACCACCCCTCCGCGGAGGGGTACGCGACGGCGGCGATGGCGGTGCTGCCGACGGTGTGCGCGGCGCTGGGCCTGTGGCCGGCCGAGGAGGAGAGCCCGGACGTGTCGCGGAGCGAGGGCTTCCTGCCGGTGGCCCGCGCGGCGGCCGAGGCCGCGTCGCAGGCGGGCACGGAGGTCACGGCGGCGCTGCCGACCGGTCCGCGCGGACCGTGGGCCCTGCTCAAGCGGCGCCGGCGGCGCCGGGTGCCCGAGCCCGAGCCGGCTCCTTCGGGCCCGTCCGAGGAGCCCCTCGATTCGAGGAGCGATTCGAGGAGCGATTCGAGGAGCGATTCGAGGAGCGATTCGAGGAGCGATTCGGGAAGCTGGGAGGAGTCCGAGGGCGGCCTCCGGGCGGTGTGAGAGCGCCCCGGCCCGAACAGGAAAAGCAAGCGCTTAGAAAAGTGCGGCCAGGGTCACACCCCGGCCGGAGTGACCCCGGCCGTACGTACCGGTAACTTCCAAGCTGCCGTCCGTAATCGACCACACGGCCGCCCGGTTGCCCGACCACCGCCCGCCACGAGCGGTGCTGGGCGCGCGCCGCCCTATCACCATGGAGTCGTGATGCCCGAAGCCGTCATCGTCTCGACTGCCCGCTCTCCCATCGGCCGCGCCTTCAAGGGCTCCCTCAAGGACCTGCGCCCCGACGACCTCACCGCCACGATCATCCAGGCGGCCCTCGCGAAGATCCCCGAGCTGGACCCCCGGGACATCAACGACCTGATGCTCGGCTGCGGCCTGCCCGGCGGCGAGCAGGGCAACAACCTCGGCCGGATCGTCGCCGTGCGGATGGGCATGGACCACCTGCCCGGCTGCACGATCACCCGCTACTGCTCCTCGTCGCTCCAGACCTCCCGGATGGCCCTGCACGCGATCAGGGCCGGCGAGGGCGACGTGTTCGTCTCGGCCGGCGTCGAGACGGTCTCCCGGTTCACCAAGGGCAACTCCGACAGCCTGCCGGACACGCACAACCCGCTGTTCGCCGAGGCGGAGGCCCGCACCGCGGCCAGGGCCGAGCAGGGCGGCTCGACCTGGCACGACCCGCGCGAGGACGGACTGGTCCCCGACGCCTACATCGCGATGGGCCAGACCGCGGAGAACCTGGCCCGGCTCAAGGGCGTCACCCGCCAGGAGATGGACGAGTTCGGCGTGCGGTCGCAGAACCTCGCCGAGGAGGCCCTCAAGAACGGCTTCTGGGAGCGGGAGATCACCCCGGTGACGCTGCCCGACGGCACGGTGATCGGCAAGGACGACGGCCCGCGTCCCGGCGTGACCATGGAGGGCGTGGCCGGCCTCAAGCCGGTCTTCCGCCCGGACGGCCTGGTCACCGCCGGCAACTGCTGCCCGCTCAACGACGGCGCCGCCGCGCTCGTCATCATGTCCGACACCAAGGCCCGCGAGCTGGGCCTCACCCCGCTCGCCCGGATCGTCTCCACCGGCGTCTCCGCCCTGTCCCCGGAGATCATGGGCCTGGGTCCGGTCGAGGCGTCCCGGCAGGCCCTGAAGCGGGCCGGGCTGACCGTCGGCGACATCGACCTGGTCGAGATCAACGAGGCCTTCGCCGCCCAGGTGATCCCCTCCTACCGCGACCTCGGCATCGACCTGGACCGGCTGAACGTCAACGGCGGCGCGATCGCCGTGGGCCACCCCTTCGGCATGACCGGCGCCCGCATCACCGGCACGCTCGTCAACTCCCTCCAGTTCCACGACAAGCAGTTCGGCCTGGAGACGATGTGCGTGGGCGGCGGCCAGGGCATGGCGATGGTCATCGAACGCCTCAGCTGACCCACCGCGCCACAGAGGCCGCTTGAGAGACCGTCAGTGGCCGCCTTACCACCCGCTGTGACCGAATGGCCCGGAATCCAAGAAACCCCTTGGTTCCGGGCCGTTTTGTGATCCAATCTCCCTCAGGATGTGACCTATCTCCCTCGAAAGAGAGGTTTACGCAGGTCAGCGCCTTACCTCGGAGGGCCCTGGGGCCGCATCGGACCATAATTCTGTCCGTTTCGTGACATTACGCACTGACACTTGGATAGTCCGCCCTTCAAGCTGATGTAGGAAGTCGGGGGTCGACCTTGAACCCGGGAGTACGTCAGTGAGCGTCATGCCCATCGCCTTGCTGCTCACCACGGCCGCCACCGGCGCCGTGGGCGTCGCCGTCCTGCGCGTCCTGTGGGTGCTGCGCCGTCAGGTCGCGGCCCTGCACACCCAGCTCGCTCAGAACCACGCGGCCACCGCACGCGCACTGCTGCCCGCCGCCCGCGGCCACGCGGACACGGAGCAGATACGTGCCGCCGTGGTCGAGGCGCTCGCCGAGGAGCGGGAGCGGGAGCTGGCCGAGGCGCGCGCCTTCTGGGCCGCCCAGGAGGCGCGGGACGCCGCCGACGCGCCCTCCATGCTGGGGCTGCCCGACAGTGAGCTGTTCCTGCCCCGGCAGGCCGACCTGACCGGCCTCGAGCACCTGGAGCCGGTGACCGAGTCCGGCTCGGAGGCCGACGAGTACTCCGGCAAGGACCGCGTCCAGGGCGGCGCCTTGGGCGAGTCCCCCGAGCTGGCCGCGGCCCGCCGCCGGCACCCCTCGCACCCGGACTTCACCCCGCACCCGTCGCCCGTCGGCGGCGACCACGAGCAGACGCTCGCCACGCTGGAGGACCTGGCCGAGTCCGGCGTGGAGCTCGCCGACGTCCGCCCGGGCCCACTGGGCACCCTCGACGTCTACGTCTTCGCCGACGGCACGACCCTGTGCATGACCCCGGGGCACCGCGAGACCGCGGAACGCCTGGCCGACGCCCTGCACGCGGGCGAGACCCCGGTACTGCTCGGCGGTTCGGGCGTCTCCGGCGCCTACACGCTCACCTTCACCTGCGGTGCGGAGCAGGTGTACATCCTGGCGGACCGGGTCATCGCGTCTCTGTAGAACCCGCACCGGCTCCCAGCCGGCGCACCGGGACCCGTCCGCGTCTCAGACACCCGCGCGTCTTGGACACCCGCCGCGTCTCAGACACCCGCGCGTTTCAGCGCCTCCTGCACCAGGCGCACGGCCTCCTCGACCTCGGTCTCGTCCTTCAGGACGAGTGCCAGGTCGTGTCCGGCGACCGTGACCTGGTCCGCGGCGGCGAACATCCCCGCGTCCGGCATCTCCCGCGGCTCACACCCGGGGCACTCGGCGAGTTGGGCCCGCCGGGCGAACTCCCGGGCCAGCGCGAGCGCCTCCGCTGCGCCCGCCCGTTGCAGCCGGCTCTGCGGCGCCGCCCTGAGGCGGTCGGCGAAGTGATCCACTGCCCGGGTCAGAGATGTCGTGTCAACCACGTCGCGAGACTACGCGCCACGGCACGACTGTTGCCAATACGGGAACCCTCAGGCACGGTGACGTGAAGGACCGGCTTCGAATGCGTCCGGAGGCGCCGATGTCCCAAGTCTTCTCCGAAGAGACCCATCGCAATCTGCTCGCCCGCATCCCCCACTGCACCGGTCGTGAGGTCTCCGACTGGCTGCGCACCGTAGAAGAAGGCCCCGCGCTCCGCTTCGAGGAGAAGGTCAGTTGGCTCCGCCACGAACACGACCTCGCGTACGGCCACGCCAAGGCGCTCATCCACGAGTACGACCTCAGGAGGGCCGCACGCAAGCTGCTCTAGGCACGCGTGCGGCGCGGCGTCGACGCCACCGGCGGACATCGTGCCGGTACGACGAAGGGCCCCGGGAAGACCCGGGGCCCTTGCGTTCGTCCGGCGCGAGGTGCGCCGTGGACCAGAGGCGCGCTGGAGCTAGTCGCTCTGGTTGAGGATCGCGATGAGACGCAGGAACTCCATGTAGATCCACACCAGCGTCAGCGTGAGGCCGAAGGCCGCGAGCCAGGCCTCCTCGCGCGGGGCGCCGTAGGCGATGCCGTCCTCGACCTGCTTGAAGTCCAGGGCCAGGAAGCAGGCGCCGAGGATGATGCCGATGACCCCGAAGAGGATGCCGAGCGGGCCGCTGCGGAAGCCGAGGCCGTCACCGCCGCCGAACACCGCGAACAGCATGTTGACCGCCATCAGCAGCACGAAGCCGAGCGCCGCCGCCATCACGAAGCCGTAGAACCGGCGGGTGACGCGGATCCAGCCCGCCTTGTACGCCAGCAGGACGCCGACGAAGACGGCCATCGTGCCGAGCACGGCCTGCATGGCCGCGCCGCTGGCGATGTGGGTGTCGACGACGTTGGAGACGACGCCGAGGAACACACCCTCGGCCGCGGCGTAGGTCAGGATCAGCGCGGGCGAGGCCTTACGCTTGAACGACTGCACCAGGCCCAGGACCAGGGCGATCACCATGGCGCCGACGGCGATCCCGTAGGAACGGTTGAGGTTGGCACTGTCGACCGGCAGCAGCGCCCAGGCGAGCGCGGCCGTCACGACCAGGGTGCCGAGCGTGGACGCGGTGCGCAGGACGACGTCGTCCATCGTCATCCGGCCGGCGGTGGCCGGGGCCTGCGGCGGCGCGCCCTGCTGGAAGTCCTGCTGGGCGTAGGGGTTCTGAGCGTAAGGGTTCTGCGCGTAGAGGTTGCCGCTCTGCTGGGCGTACGGGTTGCCCTGCGCGTACGGATTGCCCTGCTGCGTGCCGACAGCGGGGCCCCCGGCCTGCGGCGCGGCGTTGAAGCCCGCGTAGCCGTTGTCGCGGCTGAACCCCCGTCGCGAGAAGACCGGGTTTCTGCTCCTCATCTCACTCCTCCACGGCCGCGCGGCGCGGCCTTGGCCTCAAGAGTAATGGAAAGGCAAAGGGCTGACCCTAGTACCTGGGAAGGATCTTTCCCTCACCGTGCTCCGGAACACGCTACGTCGCCGCGTGATTCCCGGCCAGGGAGGGCCCCGTTCATGACCGACCCGGAACACGTCCGGAACCGGCCGGAGACCACCCGGGTGTCCGTCAGCCGATCGGGAACCCGGTGTAGCCCTCGGCGAGGTCGGTCCCGGCGGCCCGGCAGGAGCTGATCCGGTCCAGCCGGGCCCGTTGCAGCCGTCCCTCGAAGGCGGTGGCGTCCGGATCGGCGTGCAGCATCGTCGTCATGTCGTAGCTGAAGCGCTCGGCCTGCCAGACACGCCGCAGGCAGGTCTGCGAGTAGGCGTCGAGGAGTTCGGCGGACCCCGTCTCCTTCTCGTGGACGAGCGCCCGCACGAAGGTGACGACGTCGCCGACGGCGAGGTTCAACCCCTTGGCCCCGGTCGGCGGCACGATGTGGGCGGCGTCCCCGGCCAGGAACAGGCGGCCGTGACGCATGGGTTCGTGGACGTAGGAGCGCATCGGGGTCACCGACTTCTGGGTGATCGGCCCACGGTTCAGGGTCCAGTCGCCGTCGGTCTCGAGCCGCCGGTCGAGCTCGTCCCAGATCTCCTCGTCGCTCCACGCCTGCGCGTCGGTGTCCGCGGGCACCTGGAGGTAGAGGCGGGAGACGGACGGGGAGCGCATGGACAGCAGGGCGAACCCCCGGTCGTGGCGGGCGTAGACCAGCTCGTCGTGCGAGGGGGCCACGTCGGCGAGGATGCCGAGCCAGCCGAAGGGGTACGTCCGCTCGAACACCTGGGAGAGCGAGGCCGGGACCGCCTTGCGGGCCACACCCCAGAAGCCGTCGCACCCGACGACGTAGTCGCACTCCAGGACGTCCTCGCGCCCCTGGTGGCGGAACCGGATGGAGGGGCGGTCGCTCTCCGCCCCCTCCACGGCCAGCGCCTCCGCCTCGAACAGCAGCGGGCCGCCCTCCTGGAGCTGCAGGGCGATGAGGTCCTTGCAGACCTCGGTCTGGGCGTAGACCATCACCGACCGGCCGCCGGTGAGCGCGGGGAAGTCGACGCGGTGCCGGCGCCGGTCGAAGCGCAGCTCGATCCCGTCGTGCCGCAGCCCCTCGCGGTCCATCCGCTCCCCGGCCCCGGCCGCGCGCAGCACGTCCACGGTGCCCTGCTCCAGGATCCCGGCCCGCTGCCGGTGCTCGACGTAGGCGCGGTCGCGGCTCTCCAGGACGACCGAGTCGATCCCGGCGTTGTGGAGCAGCCGGGCCAGGAGCAGGCCGGCCGGTCCGGCTCCGATGATGCCGACGGTGGTGCGCATCGGTCGTTCCCTTCGGATGGGCGTCGTCGCCCGGGCGGATGACTGGACGGAGACGACTGGGTCGAGATGACTGGGTGGGAGGCTGAGCGTTCCCGCTTGCGCGTTCCCGCTTGTTCGTCTGGTGAAATTTCTTTCACTATGATTGCCCCTGAGTTTCCGTCCGGACCCACCCGATGTCAATGGTTGTCCGCGTCGACGAGAGTTCGCGTCGGGGAAAGCGCTCGCGCACGGAAGCGCGGCGGCGAGGGATGAGGGGGCGCGCAGGGCCGGGGACGCGGGGAGGTCTGCTCCGACCCGCCTGCCGAGAGGCGCGGCCCTGTGCGCAGCGCGCCCCCGCGCCCCCGAGGGGCGACCGCGGCCACACGGCGTATCCGCCGGTCGGACCGTGTGCACGTGGTGGTGCCCGGAGCCGGACTTGAACCGGCACGCCCGCGAAGGGGCAGCGAGGTTTAAGCTCGCCGTGTCTGCTTTCCACCATCCGGGCAGGCCATGGGCTCCGCGCTGCGGCTCCGACCCTATCGGGACCCCTTGCCCGAACAGCGGGCGGGTGGATTCATGTTGTCTTATTTTATTGGTAACTGAGGGAGCATCAGCACGCGGGGGTGGCCATCGGTACTTGCCAACAGCCTTGCGGGTGAGCGCCGGGCGCGCACCTGGAATGACGGAATTTCACCGTCCGAACCGGGGGGATCGACCCGTTTTCCCGGCCGGGCCGGAAGGGCGCAGCTCAGGGCCGTCCTCCTCACCGGGTTCAGGGCCGTCCTCCTCCCCAGGTTCAGGGACGGCCCTCCTCCCCAGGTATGACGCGCGCGGCCCCGGTCCGACCCCAGTCGGCCCCCGGAACGAGCGCAGCGGGTGACTGCGCGGGCCCGATCGGAGGCGACGATGGTCTACGTCCCGCGAACGTCGTCGTCCCGTCAGGAGCACCCACCCGTGACCACCTCTTCCATCGCCGGCCGGACCACCGCCGTGGCCGCGCGTGCCACGGATCTGTCGAAGATCTACGGACAGGGCGAGACCCAGGTGGTCGCCCTCGACCGGGTCTCCGTCGAATTCCGCCAGGCCGAGTTCACCGCGATCATGGGCCCCTCCGGGTCCGGCAAGTCCACGCTGATGCACTGCGTGGCGGGCCTGGACACGTTCTCCTCCGGTTCGGTGCGCATCGGTGACACCGAACTCGGTGCCCTCAAGGACAAGCAGCTCACCCGGTTGCGCCGGGACAAGATCGGCTTCATCTTCCAGGCGTTCAACCTGCTGCCGACGCTCACGGCCCTGGAGAACATCACCCTTCCGATGGACATCGCCGGGCGCAAGCCGGACCAGAAGTGGCTCGACTCCGTGATCGGGATGGTCGGGCTCAGCGACCGGCTGGGCCACCGGCCCTCCCAGCTGTCGGGCGGTCAGCAGCAGCGCGTCGCCGTCGCCCGGGCGCTGGCCGCCAAGCCGGAGATCATCTTCGGTGACGAGCCCACCGGAAACCTCGACTCGCGCGCCGGGGCCGAGGTGCTCGGCTTCCTGCGCAACTCCGTGCGCGAGATGGGCCAGACGGTGGTGATGGTGACCCACGACCCGGTGGCCGCGGCGTACGCGGACCGGGTGGTGTTCCTCGCGGACGGACGAATCGTGGACGAGGTGCACGAGCCGACGGCGGACGCGGTCCTCGACCTCATGCGGCGCCTTCCCGGGGGGAGCGCCCGGACCTCCGCCCCCGACGCCCAGAGCAGCTGATCCCCCGCCTGCCTCCCACCACCTCCCACCCCCTGGACTGAGACGAACCCATGTTCCGCACCGCCTTGCGCACCGTACTCGCGCACAAGGCCCGGCTCCTCATGACCGTGCTCGCCGTGATGCTCGGCGTCGCCTTCGTGTCGGGGACCCTGGTCTTCACCAACACCATCTCGGACGCGTTCCAGAAGAGTTCCGCCAAGGGCTTCGACCATGTCGACGTGGCCGTGCAGTCCAAGTTCCAGCAGGGCAAGGGCGACCGGGTCGGCAGGCGACCCGAGCTGACCCAGGCGCAGCTGGACGAGAGCGCCCGCGTGCCCGGCGCCGGCTCCGTCATCGGCGTCGTGCACGGCTTCACCGCGATCGCCGACAAGCACGGCAAGCTGATCGGCGGCGGCTTCCAGTCCCGGGGCGGCAACTACTGGGGCACGAAGGACCCCCGGTACCCGCTGAAGGCCGGAACCGCCCCGCACGGCGAGGACCAGGTCCTCATCGACTCCGAGACCGCACGGCGCGCCGGGTACAAGGTCGGCGACACCATCCGCGTCTCCGTCGACGGCCCCGTCCTCACGCCCACCGTCGTCGGCGTCTTCACCACCGACGACGGCAACGTCGCGGCCGGCGGCAGCCTCGCCCTGTTCGACACGGCGACCGCCCAGAAGCTGTTCGGCAAGCCGGGCACGTACGACGAGATCGACGTGCAGGCGAAGGCGGGCACCAGCCAGGCGGCGCTGAAGGCGCAGCTGGACCGGGCGCTGCCGAAGGGGACGACCGAGACGACCACCGCCAAGAAGCTCGCCGACGACCAGGCGCGGATGATCTCGGACTCGATGAGCGGACTGCGTCAGGGCCTGCTGGTCTTCGCCGGCATCGCGCTGTTCGTCGGGACGTTCATCATCGCCAACACCTTCACCATGCTGGTCGCCCAGCGCACCAAGGAGCTGGCGCTGCTGCGCGCGGTCGGCGCCTCCCGCCGGCAGGTCACCCGGTCCGTGCTGATCGAGGCGTTCCTGGTGGGCGTGGTGGCCGCCGTGATCGGTCTGGTCGCGGGCATCGGCATCGGCGCCGGGCTGAAGTCCCTGCTGGGCTCGATGGGCGCCACCGTGCCCGACGGGCCGCTGGTCGTCACGCCCGGCACCGTCGTCGCCGCCCTCGCGGTCGGCGTCCTCGTGACCATGCTGGCCGCGTGGCTGCCCGGCCGCCGGGCCGCCAAGATCCCGCCGGTGGCGGCGATGAGCAGCCTGCACGCGCAGGCGACCACCAAGTCGCTGGTGCTGCGCAACACCATCGGCGCCCTGTTCTCGGCCGCCGGTGTCGTCACGGTGCTGATGGCCACGACGATGGACGACATCGACTCCGCCCAGGCGCCCATGGGCATCGGCGCGGTGCTGTTGATCATCGGCGTGTTCATCCTGACCCCGCTGCTGTCCCGTCCGCTGATCGCCGCCGCGGCCCCCGTCCTGCGCGTCTTCGGCGTCTCCGGCAAGCTGGCCCGGCAGAACTCGGTGCGCAACCCGCGCCGTACGGCGGCCACCGCGTCCGCCCTGATGATCGGCCTGACCCTCATCACCGGCATGACGGTGATGGCGGGCAGCCTCCAGCACGCGATCGACAAGATGGCCTCGTCCGCGATCCGCGCCGACTACGTGGTGTCGATGGCGAACGGCACCTTCCTCTCCCCGGACGTCGACAGCAAGCTGCGCGACACCGAGGGCGTGACGGCCACCAGCCCGCTGCGCAACGCGCCCTCCCGCATCGACGGCCAGACCGAGTTCCTGACCGGGGTGAACGGCAAGGCGATCGGCAAGCTGACCGACCTCCGGGTCGACGAGGGCTCCTTCACGGTCGGCGGCACGAAGGTCGTCGTGGACAACAAGACCGCCACGTCGCACGGTTGGAAGGCCGGTTCGGTCTTCACCGCCTCCTTCGAGGACGGGAAGAAGCAGCGCCTGACCGTCGCCGGGGTCTACGAGGGCAACCAGATGATCCGCGGGATCATGCTGGACAACGCCACCCTCACGCCGCACCAGGCCCGCCCGAACGACATGCAGGTCATGGTCAAGACCTCCGACGGGGCGTCCGAGGCGACCAAGGACCGTCTGGTGAAGGCCCTCGGCTCCAACCCGGCGATCAGCATCCAGGACAAGAAGGACATCTCCAACGGCATCGCGCAGGTGTTCACCCTGATGCTGAACCTGCTCTACGGCCTGCTCGCCATGGCGGTGATCGTCGCGGTCCTCGGAGTCATCAACACCCTGGCCATGTCGGTGTTCGAGCGCTCCCAGGAGATCGGCATGCTCCGCGCCATCGGCCTGGACCGCAAGGGCATCAAGCGGATGGTCCGCCTGGAGTCCCTGGTGATCTCCCTGTTCGGCGGCGTCCTCGGCATCGGGCTCGGCGTGTTCTTCGGCTGGGCGGCCGGTGAGCTGATCGGCTCCAGCCTGTCGACGTACGCGCTGATCCTGCCCTGGTCGCGGCTGGTCGTCTTCCTGCTGCTCGCGGCGGTGGTCGGCGTACTGGCGGCGCTGTGGCCGGCCCGGCGCGCGGCGCGGCTGAACATGCTTCAGGCCATCAAGTCCGAGTAGCCGCGCCTCGGCGGCCGCCACGCCGAAGGGGCCCGTTCCATGACGGAACGGGCCCCTTCGGCATGTGCGCCGGGCAGCGGGCGCCCGGCGCTGGGAGGGGGAGCGCTAGGCAGCGGGCGTACCCCAGGTGCGGGCCCGCAGCGGCATCCCCGAGTCACCGGATTCGGGGGTCCGCACGGCCAGCACCTGGTTGACACCGATGCGGTTGCGTTCGAAGGCGAGCGCGCAGGCCGCCATGTACAGGCGCCAGATGCGGGCGCGGCCGGGGCTGGTGAGACGGACCGCCCGGTTCCAGTCCGCCTCCAGGTTGGCCACCCAGCGGCGCAGGGTGAGCGCGTAGTGCTCGCGGAGCGCCTCCACGTCGCGCACCTCGAAACCGGCCCGCTCCAACTGGGTGACGGTGGTGCCCAGGGGCGCGAGTTCGCCGTCCGGGAACACATAGGCGTCGATGAACTCGTCCACGTGGTAGGTCGATTCGTCCCGCTGCGGACGGCGGCCGATCTGGTGGTTGAGCAGCCGCCCGCCGGGCTTCAGCAGGGCGCGCAGATCACGCGCGTACTCCAGGTAGGGGGCGGCGCCGACGTGTTCGGCCATGCCGATGGAGGAGATCGCGTCGTAGGGGCCGTCGTCCACGTCCCGGTAGTCCTGGACGCGGATCTCCACCCGGTCGGTGAGCCCCTCCTCGGCGACGCGCTTGCGGGCGTACGCCGCCTGCTCCTGGGACAGGGTGACGCCGACGACGCCCGCACCGTGCTCGCGGGCCGCGTGGATGGCCATGGATCCCCAGCCGCAGCCGACGTCCAGGAGGCGCTGACCGGGTTTCAGGTCCAGTTTGCGCGAGACGAGTTCGAGCTTGTCGTGCTGGGCCTGTTCGAGGGTGGCGCGGGACTCGGGGGCCGGCCAGTACGCGCAGGAGTACACCATCGAGGGGCCGAGGACGAGCTCGTAGAAGTCGTTGCCGACGTCGTAGTGGTGGCTGATGGCGTGCTTGTCGCGGCGCCTGGTGTGCAGGGGGCCGCGGCGCCTGCGGACCTCCTCGAGGGGCGGGGCGGGCGGCAGCGGCGGGCCGGCCAGCTTCACCAGGCCGCGCACGGCGCCGCGGGCCTCCGGGTCGCGCAGCGTCCGGCCGAGGCCGCGGGCGTCCTCACCGCGCTCCCAGATCAGGCCCGAGAGCAGGTCCAGGACGGTGTAGAGGTCGCCCTCGACGGTCAGGTCGCCGGCCACCCAGGCACGGGCCAGGCCCAGTTCGCCCGGCTTGAACAGCAGCCGCCGCAGGGCCCGGCGATTGCGTACGACGAGCTTCGGTGCGTCCGGTGGCCCCGCCTCGGAACCGTCCCAGGCGCGGACGCGTACGGGAAGTGGGGTCTCCAGCAGCTGTTCGAGGAGTCGTGTGAGCCGCAGCGCGGCATCGGGCATGGTGCACACCTCCATGACGACGAACGCCGGTATGTCATCCACCACGTAAACACCGGGACGCGCCCGGCGCAGTCCCGCAACGGAGTTACGACTGGGCAAACTCCGCCGTTCCACCGCAACGGCGCTGCCTCACGCCCACCGGAACGCCGAAGGACCTCCCGCACCACGGATGGCGGGAGGTCCCTCGGTTGGTTCGTCGGACCGGGAGGTCAGGAGGCCTTGGCCTTCTCCTCGGTCTTGCTCGCGGCAGGCACCGGCGCGGGCTTGGCCGCCTCGTAGAACTCCTCGCGGGGGTTCTCCATGGCGCCGAGGGAGACGACCTCGCGCTTGAGGAACATGCCGAGGGTCCAGTCGGCGAAGATGCGGATCTTGCGGTTCCAGGTCGGCATGGCCATACCGTGGTAGCCACGGTGCATGTACCAGGCGAGACGTCCCTTGAGCTTGATCTTCATCTTGCCCATGACGATCATCGCGACGCCCTTGTGCAGACCGAGGCCCGCGACCGCGCCCTTGTTGGCGTGCTCGTAGTCCTTCTGCGGGAAGCCCCGCATCTGGGACATCACGTTGTCGCCGAGGACCTTGGCCTGGCGCAGCGCGTGCTGGGCGTTCGGCGGGCACCAGGCGTTCTCGTTGCCCGCCCGGCGGCCGACGAGGTCGGGCACCTGCGCGTTGTCACCGGCGGCCCAGATGTAGTCCGTGCCCTGCACCTGGAGGGTGGGCGCGCAGTCGACGTGGCCGCGCGGTCCGAGCGGCAGGCCGAAGCGGGACAGCACCGGGTTGGGCTTGACGCCCGCGGTCCACACGATCGTGTTGGAGTCGACCTCGAGGCCGTTCTTGAGCACCACGTGGCCGTCGACGCAGGAGTCCATGGACGTGGAGAGGTAGACCTCCACACCGCGGCCCTCGAGGTGCTCCCGGCCGTACTGGCCGAGCTTCGGGCCGACCTCGGGGAGGATCTTGTCGGCGGCGTCGACGAGGATGAAGCGCATGTCCTCGCGGGACACGTTGTTGTAGTACTTGGCCGCGTCGCGGGCCATGTCCTCGACCTCACCGATGGTCTCGGCGCCGGCGAAGCCACCGCCGATGAAGACGAAGGTGAGCGCCTTGCGGCGGATCTCCTCGTCGGTGGTGGAGTCGGCCTTGTCGAGCTGCTCCAGGACGTGGTTGCGCAGTCCGATGGACTCCTCGATGCCCTTCATGCCGATGCCCTGCTCGGCGAGCCCCGGGATCGGGAAGGTACGGGACACCGCGCCCATCGCGATGACCAGGTAGTCGAAGGGCAGCTCGTACGCCTCGCCGACCAGCGGGGCGACCGTGGCGACCTTGCGGTCCTGGTCGATGGTGGTGACCCGGCCGGTGAGGACCTCCGCCTTGGGCAGCACGCGTCGCAGCGGGACGACGACGTGCCGGGGGGAGATGCTGCCGGCTGCGGCTTCGGGGAGGAAGGGCTGGTAGGTCATGTACGAACGGGGGTCGACGACCGTGACGGTCGCCTCTCCGTAGCGCATCTTCTTGAGGATGCGCCGAGCTGCGTACAGGCCTACGTACCCACCGCCTACTACGAGGATCCTGGGACGCTCCGTGGTGCTCATGGCATCGAGTATCCACCTGCCCCAGGGGGGTCGCTCGTGCGCCCCTTCACAAGGTTGGGCAGGCCCTGTGCTAAACTCCGCGCCCCCGTTCGGCGGGTTCCGGCGGCGACAGTCGCCCGCCGTCCGGTTCGGACCGTTGTCAAGGCCGCGTGAGCTGCTCGTCTGACCGAAGAAGGTCCCCGCCGAAGGGGCCCTGCGGCCCCTCCAAGTCCCCTTCCTGGCGCTCACCCGAGCACGGTTTTCCCCCTGCTGAGACCCCGAAAGGGCCCCCGGAGGCCCTTTCGGCCCTTGACAGGGCCGAATTCCTTGTGAAGAAGTTCACGAAGTTTTCCTGGCGGAGCGTCACCGACGGGCCCCTCGGTGACGCTCACACGGTATCCCGACTGCTCAACCGTAGGCTACCGGCCAGTAGGCCCGGCGGAGGCGGCCTACGCCACCGACCACGCGATGCCGTCGAGCATCACTCACGAACGCGACTCCCGAACCGGGCCGCGTGTACACGTGAGCGCGTACACTGATCTCATGACTGAGAACACCGTGACCGTACGGGAAGCCCGCGCGCACCTCGCCGACCACATCAACCGGGCCGAGCAAGGCGTTCCGACCGTCATCACGCGCAACGGCGCTCCGGTGGCAGCCGTGGTCCCGATCGCGGACTTCGAAGCGCTGGAGGAAGCGGCCGACGTCATGCTGGCGCGCGAAGCCGAAGCGGTCCTGGCCGAGGGCGGCCCCACAGTGACGATGGCGGAACTGCTGGCGGACCTGTTCACCGAGCGGGACGGCGAGGCGGCGTGAAGTACGCCTTCCGGTTCACCACGGCGGCGCAGCGGCAACTCCGGGTCATCAGTCGGCCCGACGCCATGCGCATCCTGACCGCGCTGACCGCGCTCGGTGACGACCCGTACCGCGAGGACGCCGACGTCAAGAAGCTCACCGGCCCGTCCGGGCTCTACCGGCTCCGGGTCGGGAGCTACCGGGTCGCCTACCAGATCAACGATGGTGAACTCGTCATCCTCGTCGTCAAGGTGGGCGACCGCCGGGACGTGTACCGCAACCTGTAGGCGGTCAGGCCAAAGACCATCCGATCCCGTCGAGGATGTCGTGTTCGCTGACGACGACCTCGTGTGCGCCGATGCGCTCCATGACGGCCAGCAGGACCAGGGCGCCCGCGCCGATGACGTCGACACGGCCCGGGTGCATGGACGGGATCGCCGCGCGCTCGGCGTGCGTGGAGCGCAGCAGGCGGTCGCTGATCTCGCGGACACGGTCGCGGGAGACGCGTGAGTGGTGGATGGCCGCCGAGTCGTAGGCGGCCAGGTCCTGCGCGATCGCCGACACCGTCGTCACCGAGCCGGCCAGGCCCACCAGGGTGCGCGCCTCACGCAGCGGGACCGTCTCCTCGGCGAGGTCGAGCGCGGCCTCGACATCGGCCCGTACGGCGGCGATCTGCTCCTCGGTCGGCGGGTCCGTGACCACCCCGTCCCGCACCAGGTGACGCTCCGTCATGCGGACGCAGCCCACGTCCACCGAGCGCGCCGCGCGGACGTGGTCGTCGCCCACGACGAACTCCGTCGAGCCGCCGCCGATGTCCACCACCAGGAAGGGCCGGGCGAGGTCCGCACGGCCCGCCAGCTCCTTCGTCGCCCCCGTGAAGGAGAACTCCGCCTCCTGGTCACCGGAGATCACCTCGGGCTCGACGCCGAGGATGTCCAGCACCCCGCGCACGAACTCGTCCCGGTTCTCGGCGTCCCGGGAGGCGGAGGTGGCCACGAAACGCAACCGCTCGGCGCCGTGCTCCTTGATGGCCTCGGCGTACTCCCGGCAGGCCGCGAAGGTCCGCTCCAGCGCCTCGGGGGCGAGCCGTCCGGTGCGGTCCACGCCCTGGCCGAGCCGCACGATGGTCATGCGCCGGTCCAGCTCGTGCAGTTCGCCCGTCGCCGGGTCGGCGTCCGCGACCAGCAGGCGGATGGAGTTCGTGCCGCAGTCGACGGCCGCGACCCGGGTCATGCGCCGCCCTCCTCGGCGTCGGCGGGACCGGCGGGCGTCACGCACGGGCCCTTGCGCCACCACTCGGGCAGCATCGCGATCGCCTCGTCCCCGAGCGGGTTCACGCCCGGCCCGGCGGCCAGCGAGTGGGCGACCAGGACGTGCAGGCACTTCACCCGGTCCGGCATGCCGCCCGCGCTGGGGAAGCCCGTCAGCTCCTCGATCTCGTCCCGGCGCCGGACGTAGTCCTCGTGCGCCGCCCGGTAGGCGGCCGCCAGCTCCGGGTCGGTGGCCAGCCGCTCCGTCATCTCCTTCATCACGCCGTCGGCCTCCAGCGTGCCGATGGCCGAGGCGGCGCGCGGGCACGTCAGGTAGTACAGCGTGGGGAAGGGCGTGCCGTCGGGCAGCCGGGGGGCCGTCTCCACGACGTCGGGCTGCCCACAGGGGCAGCGGTGCGCGATCGCGCGCAGCCCGCGCGGCGGCCGCCCGAGCTGCTGCTTGAAGGCCTCGACGTCCGCCTCGGTGGGCTCGGTGCGCTCAGTGGGCGGCGGTGGGGTTTCCATGCCTTGCGTACATCTCTCTGTCGGTTCACTGGTCGGAGGCGTCGGACTTGTCGACTCCGTCCCAGACGTTGGCGTACCAGGGGCGGCGGGCCGACCCCCGGTCGGCGCGGGACTGGTCGGCCGGGCCCGGGTCGACCACGACGTAGCCGGTCTCGCCGGGCTTCACGTAGTGCAGCCGCCGCCGGATCTGCTGTTCGGCGTAGGCGTCGTCCTGCCAGCGTGCCTTGAGGTCGCGCAGTTGTTCCACCCGCTGCTGGGCCTGCCGCTTCTGCCGTTGCAGATCGGCGATGTCGGCGCGCTGGGAGACGTACTGCCGCATCGGGTACGCCAGGGCGACCACCATCGAGCACAGCACCAGCGCGAGCAGCGCCGCGCGGCCGGTGAGGCGGGAGCGGCGGGCCTGGCGCCGGGTCTGCGAACGGTAGACACGGGCCGCGGTCTGCTCACCGAGCAGCCTGAGCCTGGTCGTGGTGGAGAACCGGTCCCGGTCCTTGACCGCCATCGTCCCGCGCCTCCCGTTCGTGCCCGTGCACAGACGTGCGTACGTCCCCGGACACGGTACGGGACCGGGTACGGGGACGTACGTGCGACTGGCGAAGCCTTACCCTTTGCGGCTCAGCCGCCGGAACAGCTCAGCCCTTGCTGTGCCTACTGGTCCGCGGAGCGGCTGTGCCTACTGGTCCGCGGAGCGGAACCTGGGGAAGGCCGAACGGCCGGCGTACACCGCGGCGTCGTCGAGGATCTCCTCGATGCGCAGCAGCTGGTTGTACTTGGCGACGCGCTCGGAGCGGGCCGGGGCGCCGGTCTTGATCTGGCCGCAGTTGGTGGCGACGGCCAGGTCGGCGATCGTGACGTCCTCGGTCTCGCCGGAGCGGTGGGACATCATGCACTTGAAGCCGTTGCGCTGGGCCAGCTCGACGGCGTCCAGGGTCTCGGTGAGCGAACCGATCTGGTTCACCTTCACGAGCAGCGCGTTGGCGGCGCCCTCCTCGATACCGCGGGCGAGGCGCTCGGGGTTGGTGACGAAGAGGTCGTCGCCGACGAGCTGGACCTTGTCGCCGAGCTTGTCCGTGATGACCTTCCAGCCGGCCCAGTCGTCCTCGAACAGCGGGTCCTCGATGGAGACGAGCGGGTAGGCCGCGACGAGCTCCTCGTAGTACTCCGTCATCTCGGCGGCGGAGCGCTCCTTGCCCTCGAAGAGGTACTTGCCGTCCTTGTAGAACTCGGAGGCGGCGACGTCGAGCGCGAGGGCGATCTGCTCGCCGGGGGCGTAGCCGGCCTCCTTGACCGCCTCGAGGATGAGGTCGAGGGCCTCGCGGTTGGAGCCGAGGTTCGGGGCGAAGCCGCCCTCGTCGCCGAGACCGGTGGACAGGCCCTTGCTCTTCAGGACCTTCTTCAGGGTGTGGTAGACCTCGGTGCCCCACCGCAGGGCCTCGGAGAAGGACTCCGCGCCGATCGGGGCGATCATGAACTCCTGGATGTCCACGTTGGAGTCGGCGTGCGAGCCGCCGTTCAGGATGTTCATCATCGGCACCGGCAGCAGGTGCGCGTTCGGACCGCCCAGGTAGCGGAAGAGCGGCAGGTCCGAAGCCTCGGAGGCGGCGTGGGCGACGGCGAGGGAGACGCCGAGGATGGCGTTGGCGCCCAGCGAGCCCTTGTTGTCGGTGGCGTCCAGGTCGAACATGGCCTGGTCGATCAGGCGCTGCTCGGTGGCGTCGTAGCCGACCAGCTCGGGGCCGATCTGCTCGATGACGGCCAGGACGGCCTTCTCGACGCCCTTGCCCTGGTAGCGATTGGGGTCGCCGTCACGGAGCTCGATGGCCTCGAAGGCACCGGTGGAGGCGCCGGAGGGGACGGCGGCACGACCGGTGCTGCCATCGTCGAGGCCGACCTCGACCTCGACCGTGGGGTTGCCTCGGGAGTCCAGGATTTCCCGGGCTACGACGACGTCGATGGACGGCACGAGCATCTCCTTCTGGGATGTGACGCTGGAAGTGCGGGGCGTGAGCCTTGCGACTAGAGCCTAACCGTCCCGGGGCGGCGACCGGCCGACCGACCGCCTCCTGGACAGGGTGACGGTACCCATTGTTCCCGCTCGGAACAAAGGGGAGGGGAAGGTTCGGGAACGACCCGCCGGCCGGGAGGCGAAAAACCCCGCCCCGGCGCGTAGGGGGGAACACGCCGGGGCGGGGAGCCCATGGGGGCGGAACGGGCCCTTACTTGAGGTGGAGCTGCTGGCCCGGGTAGATGAGGTCGGCGTTGTCGACGATGTCCTTGTTCAGCTCGAACAGCTTCTGCCAACCGCCCTGGACCTGGTGGGTCGCGGCGATGGAGCTGAGGGTGTCGCCGGAGACCACCTTGTACTCGCCGTCGCCCTTCTCGACCTTCTTGCCGGTGGGCGTGGTGACGGTCTTGGTCGGGGCCGGACGCGTCGCGGAGCGGTTGGCGGCCTGCTGCTCGGTCGAGCGGTCGCCGGCGCTCCCGGTGGAGCCGCCGTTCGACGACGAGGAGGACGACGAGGCCGACGAGGAGGACGGGGCCGCGGGGGCGCTGCCGGTGTAGGCGGCGCCGGACAGGCCCTTGCCGCAGACCGGCCAGGCACCCTTGCCCTGGCCCGCGAGGACCTTCTCGGCGACGGCTATCTGCTGCGACTTGGAGGCCAGGTCGGCGCGCGACGCGTAGGCGGAACCGCCGTACGCGGCCCAGGTGGAGTTGGTGAACTGGAGGCCGCCGTAGAAGCCGTTGCCGGTGTTGATGGACCAGTTGCCACCGGACTCGCACTGGGCGACCGCGTCCCACTCGGAGGCGGTGGCGGCGGAGGCCTCGCCGACCGCCATCAGCGGGGCGGCGACGGCGGCGCCGGCGACACCGGCGAGCACGATGACACGGGTGGCCCTGGACGTATGGCGGTGCTTGCCCTTGCTGGAGAACAGCATGGAGGATCCCCTCACCGACGCCTGCGAGGTGAGCTGTCGGGTTCGGGCCGGATGAGTTGCCCGGCCGTGCCTCTCGCGTGAGGCACGGCTCCACCCCTAGCCGCTCCGGTCAACTGCCCGGCGCGGCACTTACCTTGGGTCCCCCGCTCCTGCCCACGGCGCTTGACGCGACGACTGTTCCCGTGCGGCCGCTGGCAGGATTCGGCGTTGCGGCAGCCGGGGCTCGCGGTGACGAGCGGTCACGACCGTAGGCATGCGCTCCGCCGAATTCCAAAGACGATCAGGGCTTCTGAGACTCATCCCACACTTTCGTCGAATGGGACATTCGGTGCGAAGTGTGACGTGAACTCCCGCTAGTTTTGGGGCGTTTCGGCAGGGACAATCAGGGTCTGACCGGCAGTGATGTGGTTCGGGTCGGAGCCGATCGCCCTCTTGTTCGCGGCATACAGCGCGTCCCATCCGCCCTGGAGGCCGAGGGAGTCGGCGATGGACTCGAGCGAGTCGCCGGAGCGGACGATGTAGGAGCTGTCGGCGCGGACGGCGTGGCGACCGGAGGACGCCACGGCATGCCCGCCGGCCGAGTCCTCGACGGCACTGCCGCCGCGATGCCGTCCGGAACCGAGCGCTCCCGTGTCGACGAGGGCCGAAGTGCCGCCGGCCTGCCACGACTTGTCCGTTTCGCCCGTCTCCGGCGCGAACGAGGGCGAGGCGTCAGGCGACTGGGACCCGCTTGCCGTGACATCGGGGGACGTGTCGGACTTGCCCGGCTTGCCCTTCTTGGCGGGCGAAGTCGGCGAAGGGGAGGACGCGCCGGGGGAGGCGGTCGGCGAGCCGGAGGGGTCGACCGATGCGGGATCGGTGTCCGAGGAGCCGTGCGAGCCGGACGAGTCGACGGAATCGGTCGATCCGGTCGACGCCTGCGACGAGTCGGTCAGACCGAGGTCGTCCGTGATGGAGTTTCGGGAGGAGTCGGAAGATCCAGACGAATCACCCACGCCGGTGTCGACCTTCGCCGCCCCGGACTTCTTGCTGAGCCCGGAGAGCAGCCCGCACGTCGGCCAGACACCGGGGCCCTTGTCGGCGAGCAGCTTCTCCGCCACGGCTATCTGCTGGGACCGGCTGGCCTGGTCGGCACTCGGAGCGTAGTCGAGGCCGCCGTACTTCTCCCAGTCGTCCTGCGTCAGTTGCAGGCCGCCGTAGAAGCCGTTGCCGGTGTTGGCGCTCCAGGCGCCGCCACTTTCGCACTTGGCCACCTTGTTCCACGCGCCGCCGTCGGCCGCGCTGGCGGCGCCGGCGCCGATCAGCGGGATGGCGATGGCGGATCCGGTCACTCCGGCGGCGACGAGGAGGGCCGGAGCCTGACGGGGCCGACGGTGACGGCCGTTCCCGGAGAGCATACGGAGACCTTTCGTGCGACAGCGTTGACCGGCGCGGCGACCGGGGCTCGGTGCCACGCCGATGGGTGAAAGTAGCGGCTGACGATCGCTTGTCACAAGTTCATGCCGCACAGATCACGTGAAGATCACACAGTTGAGCGGGTGTCATCTTCGTGGCCGTCAGTGGGTAGGCGCGGTGCGGCGGCAGGCGCCTTTTCCGGCCTTGTCCGACTTCCCTCCGACTTACCGACCGGGGGTGAACCGCACTGGCAGCGTCCGCAGTCCGCGCATGATGAGCCCACCGCGCCAGCGCAAGTCGGCTGGATCTGTGTCCAGTTGAAGGTCGGGGAGCCGGGTGAGGAGGGTGGCCAGCGCGGTCTGGCCCTCCAGACGGGCGAGCGGTGCGCCGAGGCAGTAGTGGATGCCGTGTCCGTAGCCGACGTGCTGATTGTCACGCCGCGCGAGATCCAGGACGTCGGGTCCGGCGAACCTCTCCGGGTCCCGGTCGGCGGCGGCGAGGACGACGAGGACCGGATCGCCGGGGGCGATGTCCTGCCCGCCGATGGTGAGCGGCCCGGTGGCGTAGCGCCAGGTGGCCAGTTCCACCGGTCCGTCGTAGCGCAGGAGTTCCTCCACGCCCGTCTCCAGCAGGTCGTCGTCCCCCTCGGCGAGGGACCGCTGGAGCAGGTCCCGCTGCTCGGGATGGGTGAGCAGGGCGTAGGTGCCGTTGCCGATGAGGTTGACGGTGGTCTCGAAACCGGCGAACAGGAGGATGAAGGCCATGGCGGCGGCCTCGTTCTCGGTGAGGTGCTCGCCGTGGTCGGAAGCGCGGATGAGAGCGGAGATGAGGTCCTCGCCGAGGGCGGGCTCGGCCGGGAGCGCCTCGCGCTTGCGGTGGATGAGGTCCGCGAGATAGCCGCGCATCATCTTCACCGAGCGGGCGACCCCGCCGCGCGGGCCCTTGCCGTGTCGGATCATCATGGCCGCCCAGTCCCGGAAGTCGTCCTGGTCCTCGCGGGGGACGCCCAGCAGGTCGCAGATGGCGTAGATGGGGAGGGGGAAGGCGAACTCGTGGATGAGGTCGGCGGTGCCACGCCCGGCGAACCCGTCGATGAGTCCGTCGGCCAGCTCCTGCACCCGCGGGGCGAACTCGGCGACGCGGCGCGGGGTGAACGCCTTGCTGACCAGTCGGCGCAGCCGGGTGTGGTCCGGCGGGTCGATGTTCAGCAGGTGAGTCATCAGCTCGGCCTTGCGCTCGCCGGGGATGCCGGTCTTGCCCTTGGCGTGCGCGGACCCGGCGTGGTGCGCCGGGTTCTTGCTCAGCCGCTGGTCGGCCAGGGCCTGCCGGGCGTCCGCGTACCGGGTGACCAGCCAGGCCTCGACTCCGCTGGGCAGACGGGTCCTGTGCACGGGGGCGTGCTCACGGAGCCAGGCGTAGGCCGGGTAGGGGTCGCTCGCGAACTCCCGGGTGAACAAGGTGGGTGGCTGGTCGTGCATACGGCCGACCCTAGCGTCGGCCCGTCCGCGCGGTGGAGCCGCGTGCCGATGCCGCCCGGTGCCCCTCGGGCCTTCAGCCGCGCTCCGTCCTGACGATCGCGTCCCGGTACGCGCGCGCCGCCGCGCGCAGCGCCGCCTCCGGATCGACGCCCTCCGCCTCGGCGCGGGCGGCCAGGGCCAGCAGCTCGTACCCGTAGCCCTCACTCTGCGGGAGGGGGACCTCCAGGCCCGCGGTGCGGACCCGGGAGGCCAGCTTGGCGGCGAGGGCGAGGCCGGGCTGGCCGAGGGGGACGCCCTCGGTCACGGAGGTGCGCTGCTTCTCCTCGGCCTTGGTGCGCAGCCAGTGCTCCTTGACCTCTTCCGGGGTGGTGGCGGTCTCGTCGCCGAAGACGTGCGGGTGGCGGTGGATCAGCTTGGCGACGATGGTGCCGGCCACGTCGTCGATGGAGAACGGCTCCTCGGGGTCCTCCTCGGCGATCCGGGAGTGGAAGACCACCTGGAGCAGGACGTCGCCCAGTTCCTCGCGCAGTTCCTGGCGGTCGCCGTCCTCGATCGCCTCGACCAGTTCGTACGCCTCCTCGATGCCGTACTTGGCCAGGCCCTTGTGGGTCTGCCGGGACGACCAGGGGCACTCGGCGCGGATGCGGTCCATGACCTGGACGAGGTCGAGCAGGCGGGCGCCGGGCAGGTCGTAGGAGGCGGGCAGCAGCTCCAGCTCCGGCATGTTCACACGGCCGGAGCCGGCCAGGCGGGCCAGTCCGTCGGTCAGGGCGGGCTCGCCCTCGCCGGTGGCCACGACGACGACCGTACGCCCGCCGGCGCACGCGTCGACCAGTTCCTCGGCGGTGGGTGCCGCCTCGTCCACGGCTATGCCGGCCTCGCGCAGATACGGCAGCTGCGGATGGGCGCCGTCCGCGCACAGCACCCGGTCGGCCGCCCGCAGCGCCTGCCAGGAGGGCCAGGACAGCAGCCCGGGGGCGACCCGGTGGCTGGTGGTGAGCAGGACGATCCGGCCCGTGGCCGCTGCGGAGGTGGTCGCGCTGGTGGTGTTCACGGTCCGAACGTAACGCACACCGGCGACGTCACCCCGGGTTGTCCACAGGCCGGGGGCCGGTCCCCCGGCCCGGTTGTCCACAGGCCCGGCCGCCCGGCGTCCGGCCTTCCGGTATCCGACCGTCCGACCGTCCGGCCGCCCGGGTCCGGTCAGGCCGGCTGCTGCGCCTGCTCCGCCGGGACTTCCCGCAGCCAGGGCGTCTTGGCGTCCACGAGGGTGCTCTTCTCGACGTCCCAACTGCCGTAGCGCGGGTTGAGGTCGACGTGGAGTTCGGCGGAGGCCTCGGACAGCGCCTTCCAGAAGGCCGGCTGGCCGGCGTCGGTGTGCAGATGGTCCGCGAGCTTCTGCGCCTCCAGCTGGAGGCGGAGGTTGTCGTCGAGGCGCCGCGGTGGCACTCCGTACCGCTGAAGCCAGGTGTCCTCGAGCGCCTTGGCACCGCCCGCCTGCTGTTCGAGACCGGCGCGCAGCTGCTGGATCTCACTGCGGTCGACGCTGAGGCCGGCGTTCCGGGCGGCGCGGTCCAGCACCCGGTCGAGCACCATCTGGTGCAGCGTGTCCCGGGTGAGGGTGGCGGTCGCGGCGACGGCCTGCTGGTACTGCGTCTCGTCGGCCACCGAGGCCCGCTGCGCCTCGCGCACCTCGCTCACCCGGCTCTGCAACTGCCCGACGGTGATCCGCTGACCGCCGACCACGGCCGCCGCGCCCGGACGCGCGTCGCTTCCACAGGCGGTGAGCAGGGGTGCCGCCGCGAGGAGTGCGGCGGACAGGACGAGCGCGGTGCGACGGCGGCGGTGCAAGGAAACCTCCCGGGGTGGAGATTGTGCGGCGGTGCACAAAGTCTTGCGATGATCGATGGTAGGCAGCGGCCGGGCTCTGGCCAACCCATTCGACCAACGATTCACCACGACTTCGGGCACCGTCACTCCACGTCCGCCCTGGCGGACGTCACCCGGTGATCGCCACCGGGGCGTCCCAGGCGTCGCGGTCGACGGTGAGGGTGTAGCCGCCGCGGGTCTCCTTGCTGTTCACCATGTACTGGTGGGCGCGGCTGTGGTCGGTGAACTGGGTCTTGCCGAACGGCCAGTCCGTGGTGGTGGTGTCCTTGCCGTCCCACAGGGCGTACCAGAGGTTGCCCGGCAGGTCGGTCCTGTCCGTCGCGGTCGCGACGGCCTTGGCGCTGGAGCTGGTGAAGCCGTAGAAGCCGGCCCGGTACGTCTTGGCGCGCAGCTCCTTGCCGAAGGCGCGGACGTAGGCCAGCACGGCGTTGTTGCACGCCTTGTCGGTGATGTCGTACGGCTCCATGTCGAGGTAGACCGGGCTGCCGGCCTTCATGCCGAGCGCGGAGGCCTTGGCCACCGCGTCCTTGGCGTCGGCGGTGCCGAGGGAGGAGGCGGTGGCGGCGGTGAGCTTCTCCGGGTTGGCGCTCTTCTGGCAGGGCGGCTGGGCGCCGACGTACAACGGGACGAGCTTCCAGCCCTGGGAGCTGACCGACTTCACCCAGGAGGCGGTGAGGTTGGGCTGGGCGCAGCCGCGGTTCTTTCCGCCGATGTAGACGGCGGCGGCGCCGTAGTACTTGTCGGCGCGCCAGGCCTTCATGGCGTTCAGCGACGGCGCCGTGCAGGTGTCGAAGGCGCGGCCGGTGAAGGTCTTCTGCGCGGGCCAGGCGGTGGTGGCCGCCATGGACGTCTGGGCCGCGATCCCGGCGCCGGCGACGACGACGGCCCCGGCCGCCGCCCATGTGAGATATCTGCGCTTCTTCGACTGCCGGTGCTCGGCCATCCCCACCCCTTTTGTCGTGTACGTGCTGGTGCGCACTGTGGGGGCACGCTAGTCGACGAAACCTCTCTGATCACAAAAGCTTTCGCCTCGCAGGCCACAAGAATCACTCAAGCCGCAGCAAAAACACGCGCGTGGTAGCCGCTCTCCAGGGCGCCACCCGCGGCGCATGCCACCGCGCCCCGGGGTGAACCCGCGGTCAGCCGTGCACCTGCCCCAGCCACTGCAGGGTCCGCCGGACCTCGCCCGGAAGCGGGTGTCCGGGGCCATGGCGGCGCTCCGCGTCGTGCAGCAGGCGCAGCAGGGTGTCGTGGGCGGCCGCCCGGTCGCCGAGGGCCAGGAGCAGATGCCCGATGCGGCGGCGGAGCTCGAAGGGCAGGTCGGGGTCGGCGGCCGTGTACGGGTTCTCCGCGAACCGATTCTCGAAGTACGGCAGCAGGGCCCGGTACTCGGTGAGCGCCGCGGCCGGTTCGCCGAGCTGTTCGAGGCACTGCGCGGCGTCGTAGCGGAACCGGAGGGACTGCGGGTCGGCGGGGCCGGCCTCGGCGGCCCGTTCGTCGGCCAGGCGCCGCAGTTCGGGCAGGGCCAGCCGGTACTGGCCGTCGTCCATCAGCGTGGCCGCATACTGCTTGCGCAGCGTGCGTACGACCGGGGAGTGCTCGCCGTGCTGGGCGGCGGCGGCCGGGAGGATCGCGCCGAGGACGTCCACCGCCTGCGTGACACGGCCCTCCCCGAGCAGCCGCTTGACCTCGTCCACGGCCCCCGCGACATCGGGTCTCCCGACCGCCGTGGCCGGCTGCGGCCGGGGGGCCGGGACACGGGCCCGGTCCGGCCACGGGGCGTGCGGACGGAGGAAGGGGCGTGTGGGGTCGAGGGGGGCGCCCGTGGGCGTACCGCGCCCAGGGAGGAGCGGGAGCAGCTGCTCGTAGGTCTCCTGGGCCGAGGCCGGACGATGCTGCGGGTCCTTGGCGAGCAGGCGCAGCACGAGCGTTTCGAGCGCCTCGGGCACCTCGGGGCGTAGTTGGCGTACCGGGACGGGTGGCTCGTAGAGGTGGCGGTGCAGCACGCCGAGGGCGGTGGTTCCGGTGAAGGGCACCTGCCCGCTGAGGAGTTCGTGCAGCAGCACGCCGAGGGCGTAGAGGTCGGTGTACGGGCCGACCGCTCCGCCCATCGCCTGCTCGGGCGCCATATAGGCGGGCGAGCCGATGGGGGAGCCGGTGTGGGTGAGGCGGGTCGTGTCCGTGTCCATCACCGAGGCCACACCGAGGTCGAGGACGGTGACCGTGCCGTCCTGTTTGACCATCACGTTGCGGGGCTTGAGGTCCCGGTGCACGATCGGCACGGCGTGCACGGCCGACAGCACGGCGCACAGCTGCGCGGCGACGGCCACCGACCACTGCCAGGGATAGGGGTCGTGCTCGGCGAGGTGGTCGGCGAGGTCTGCCCCGTCGACGTACTGCATCACGAGGAACAGCTCCTCGCCCTCGCTGCCCGCGTCGTGCACCGTGACCAGCCCGGGGTGGTCGACCCGCGCTGTCACCCTGCACTCCCGCACGAAGCGGCGGCGCAGTTCGTCGGCCTCCTGGCCGGCCACCTTGTCCGGGCGCAGCAGCTTGACCGCCACCCGCCGGTCCAGGCGCTGGTCGTACCCCGTCCAGACCTGGCCCATGCCGCCCTGGCCGATGATCGTGGACAGTTCGTAGCGTCCGGCTACGACGCGTCCGGTCGCCATGGTCACCGGCCGTCCTCGTGCTTGCGGAGGTAGTCGCTGAGCTCGTCGAGTTCGGCCCGGACCTGGTCGATGCGCGCGGGGGCGGGATGCTGCGGCTGCGGGGGCGGCGGGACCGGCGTGTACGGGGCCGGCGGCACCGGCGTGGACTGGGTGACGGCGTAGGGCTGCGCGGGCGGGTAGCCGTAGCCCGGCTGCGGCGGCGTGGGCGTCGGACAGACCGGCGGTGCATAGGTCGTGGCCTGCGACGGCATCGGACCGACGGGCGGCGCGGTGCGGTGGTGGGCTATGTCGACGACCAGGAAGTAGACGGTGCTGTACACGGCGAGGAGAAGGAGCAGGCACAGCGCGATGTCGCTCCGGTGATCGTCCTCCGGGAGCTCTCCGACGACGGCGAAACAGACGATGGACAGCGGCAGGCTGACCGAGGCCAGTACCCAGTCCCTCGCCTTTCCGCGCAGCATGGCCACCCGGAACAGCGGAAGGCAGGCGAGCAGTCCGCAGGTGAGGATGCCGGTGGCGGCGAACAGTACGCGCAGGAAGATGACCGTGCCCGAAGTGCGGGTGGGCGGCTGCGCGCCGTGGCCGTACATGGCTGCTCCTGGACCGTGGTGAGGACGGACGAAGGTCGAAGTCCGAGCGTATAGCCCTCCTCGGACACACGGTCACGGGTTGTGCGGAACCGTTGTGTCCCCCGGCCGAACGGTGCGGGCGGGCGCTGTCGCGGGTGCGGTGCGCGGCAGCGCCCGGGCGCTCAGTCCGGTGTGAGTGTGCCGTCTGTCAGTCCGGTGCGACCGTGCCGTCCGTCAGTCCGTCGTACAGGCCGCGGACGAGCTGTTCCCCGAGGCGGCCGGCGAGGCGCAGCGCCTCCTCGAACGAGGCGAGCGCCCGGAAGCGTTCGCCGTAGCGGCGTTGCCGGTCCAGGGGGAGCCGGGGCAGCTGGAGGCGGCGCACGTCGAGCCGGGTCGCGGTGGAGGCGTAGCTGCTGGCCTGGCGGTTGTTGGCGGTGCCGTGCAGGAAGCCGGCGAGGAACCAGGGGTCGAGCGCGGCCGGGTCGGGGCGCAGCAGGGTGAGGTTGCGCCCCAGGGCGGCTCCGGCGGTCGCCCGGTCGATCACCCGTGCGACGGCGCCGCCGCCGAGGACGGGCACGACGACGTCGCCCTCCTCGACGAGAACCGGTTCCTCGCCGACCGCGGGCAGCGTCCCGGACGGCGGGGAGCCGGCCAGGACGTCATGGTCGGTGAGCACCCGCGCGGACGGGCCGTTTCCTCCGGTACGCAGCACCAGGGCGCCCCCGCGGGCGAGTTCGCCGACGGTGGTGAGTGACCAGCGGGCCGGCTCGGCGGTGCCGAGGGGGGCGCCGTCGGACCCGGACGAGGGCGCGGGGAAGGGCGGGGAGAGTTCGGCGGTGCGGCGGAGGGTCTCGCCGAGACGTGCGCTCAGGGCCGTGAGCTCCTCGGCGCCGCCGCCCGCCGCGGGCGGCGGGAGATGACGGGCGGGGGCCAGGTCGACATCGTCGTCGAGCAGTTCGATGACGGGTACGGAGCGGCTCACGCCCGGCACCTCCGGGGCGCTGCCGCCGCGCGCGAACGGGCGCCAGGCGTCGAGGACCGCGGTGCGCACGGACTCCCAGTCCGAGTCGCCGCGGGCCTCGGCGACGGCCGCGCCGCCGTCCGCGACCAGCAGCTCCGGGTGCGCGGGCGCCCGTTCGGGGCGGCACAGCACCCACAGGTGCAGGGGGATGTTGTACGGGGGCGCCGCGCCGGCCGGCAGGGCGATCACGGCGCGCAGGGCGCCGCGGCGCAGCAGATCGGCCCGGATGCGGCGGCCGGAGCGCCGGGAGGCGGCGGCGGGCGGCATCAGCAGGACGGCCGTGCCGCCGTCCCTGAGGCGGGCCAGCGCATGCTGCACCCAGGCGAGTTCGGATTCCGTACGGGCCGGGAAGCCGTACTCCCAGCGGGGGTCGTAGGCGAGTTCGTCATGGCCCCAGTTGCGTTCGTTGAACGGCGGGTGGCACAGCACCACATCGGCCCTGAGGGTGTCGAACGCGTCCGCCCGGAGGCTGTCCCCGGCGGCGGTGCGCACGGCCGCCCCGGTGTGCAGGGCGAGGCGCAGCGCGGTGAGGGCGGCCAGTCCGGGGTCGCTGTCCTGGCCGTGGAGCCGCTGGTCGGGTACGGGGGCGACGGCGCGCAGCAGGGCGCCGGTGCCGCAGGCCGGGTCGAGGACGGTGCGGGCGGGTCCCGCGAGGTCGGCCATCAGGGCCGCCGGGCCGCCCGGGGTGAGCGTGTACTGGCGGGGGTTGGCGTCGAGGTGCCGGCCGAGGAGGAACTCGTACGCCCCCGGGGCGCCCAGTTCGGCGGCGAGTTCGGCGACGCCGCGCAGCAGCGGGGCCGAGGCCCGGAGCCGTTCGGCGTCCGGGACGGGCACGACGGGCGCGCCGAAACGGACCGTGAGCACCTGTTCGAGGGCAGTGGGCAGCAGTTCGGCGAGGTGCGCGTCGGACCCGTCGCTCGCCTCCTTCCAGGCCCCGGGCCGGTCATGGACGAGTACCAGGACACAGCCCGCCTGGACGAGTGCCGTCAAGGGTCCCTCCGGATGGCCGGCCAGCTGCTGCCACACCCGCTCCCGCAGCGGCACCTCGGCGAGCTTGCCCTGGCGGCGCAGCCAGTCCTCCACCTCGGTGAGTGCGAAGGAGGGACTGGTCTCGGTGCCGCCGACCGGCCGGGGGAAGTCGGGGTGGCGGCGGCGCCAGTTGCTGACGGCGGCCCGGCCGACCCCCGCGAGCCGGGCGATACCGGCGGCGGTCACCTCTGTCCCGTTGTCCTCCACCCACCGGCTCCCCTCTGCCCCGTGCAGCCCTTGGGTGCGGCGTCGTCCCGGTTCCCCGCGCACGCTCCGCACCTTCCGTGTGGCATCGAGCATACCGATGCATGCAATAGCTCCCCCTTCACGCGCGTGCACATGACTCGAAGCGTGAACCGTGTTGACTCGGTTCACAAGCTCTGGTCTTATTAACCCATCGAACGGGCGATCCGCCGGGACACCGGCGCATCGCGGGGGGAGGGGCCTGTCATGGGCATGAAGGGCAAGATCGCGCTGGGCGTGGTGGTCGGGGTCGTCGTGATCGGGGCGGTGTCCACCGCGGGGGGCGGCGACGGCACGACCGACAAGGCCGACAAGGGCTCCGCGTCCTCCGGACAGCACTCCGGATCGGGGTCCGGCGACAAGGGCGGGGCCGGCACGAAGGACAAGGAAGACAAGGCCCCGGCATTCGACGGCGACGGCAGCTATGTGGTCGGCAAGGACATCCAGCCCGGCACCTACAAGACGGCCGGCAACTCCGACAGCTGCTACTGGGAGCGCGCCAGGGACGCCTCGGGCGAGTTCGAGTCGATCCTCGCCAACGACAATGTCACCGGCACGAGTTATGTGACCGTCAAGGCCAGCGACAAGCTCTTCAAGACGAATGGCTGCGAGGGCTGGCAGACCGTCGGGGGGAAGCCGTCCGGCGCGCCCGCCACCCAGAAGATCGGCGGCGACGCGGGGATGCTCCGGGTCGGCGTCGACATCGCCCCCGGCACCTACAAGTCCGCCGGCAACAAGGACGACGGGTGCTACTGGGAACGCACCAAGGACGCCCTGCACTCCCTGGAGTCCATCGCGGCCAACGACAACGTCACCGGGACCGCCGTCGTCACGGTCGCCGCCGGTGACGCCTACTTCAAGACCACGGGCTGCAAGGACTGGACGAAGTCCTCCTGACGCCCGCCGGGTGCCGGGGGGGGGGGGGGGGGGGGGGGGGGGGTGCCCTCCCCCCCCCCCCCCCCCCCCCCCCCTTCCCCCCCCCCCCCAC
>NZ_JBQRUW010000033.1:0-66579 GCF_052663305.1 Streptomyces cyslabdanicus | reverse complement strand
ATGGGAAGAGGTCCTCCTGACGCCCATCGGGTACGGGGGCGGGTCGCCCCACCGCGCCCCCCCGCCCCGGCCCCCTCTCATCGCATCGCGTGTCACATCACCCCCAAGGAACTCCCATGCGTCGCACCGCATTTGCCGCCCTCTGCCTCGCCACCGCGGCCGCGGCCGGACTCACCGGCTGTGCCGACAACAAGCCCAAGGGACCGTTCGCCGGGCTCACCGGAAGCGAGATCTCCGAACGCGCCATGAAGGCCACCACCGGCGCCCCGTCGCTGCGGATGACGGGGGACGTCCACGACGACGACACCGGCGGCACGATCCGGATCGACATGGCCCTGAACAAGAAGGGCGAGTGCGCCGGCACCATGAGCATGGGCGGAACAGGCAAGGCCGAGCTGATCAAGACCGGCGACACCCTCTACATGAGGTACGACGAGGAGTTCCTGCGCGCACAGAGCGAGGGCGACTCCAAGGAGGAGACCGACGCGGTGGTGTCCTTCATGGCCGGGAAGTGGACCAAGACGGCCGCCAAGGGCAAGGACGCCGAGGACATCGCGGGGTTCTGCGATCTCGACACGGTGCTGGCCGGGACCGACGAGGGCAGCACGGACGCCAAGCGCGGCGCGACGACCAAGGTCGGCGGCGTTCCGGCGATCGTCCTGCACGAGAAGGACGGCAAGGACAACTACACGGCCTATGTCGCCACCGAGGGCAAGCCCTACCTCCTGAAGGTCACCAGCGACTCCAAGAAGGACCCCGTCGCCATCACCTTCACCGACTTCGGCAAGCCGGTGCCCGCCGACGCGCCCCGGGGCAAGGTCATCGACCTGGACAAGCTGGGCGACTGATGCCGGGCGGGTGGCACCGCGTGATCCGGGCCGTCGGAGGGGGCGGTCCGGCGCACGTGGTGCCACCCGCTCCGTTCGTACGCTCAGCGGGCGTGGAAGCGCTCCGGAGCCTTCGTCGGGTTGCCGCCGGTGGGGAGCTTCTGGGCGGGGCAGGTCGACAGGACCTTCTTCATCGCGGCCTTCTCCGCGGCGGTGACCCACAGCTCGTACTTCTTCTTCACCGCGACCTGCGCGGCGACGTACGCGCACCGGTAGGCCTTGTTGGGTGGCAGCCACGTCGCCGCGTCGCCGTCGCCCTTGGAGCGGTTGGCGCTCGCGTCCACGGCGAGCAGGTTGAGCGGGTCGTTGGCCAGCGCTATGCGCTTGCTCGCGTCCCAGTAGGCGGCGCCCTTCTGCCAGGCGTCCGAGAGGGCGACGACATGGTCTATGTCGACCTTGCTGCGGCCGCGCTCGAAGGTGATGTCCGTGCCGGTGTACGGGTCCGGCCGCAGGACGCCGTAGGACACCTTGCAGTCGCCGTCGGTGAACCGCAGCTGCTTCAGGTCCCGTTTGAGGATGTCGTCCCGGGTGGGGCAGCCGTTGCCGTCAGTGTCCGCCCAGGCGGAGCCGAACTTCTCCCGGACGTAACCGGTCTTCGGCGACCGCCCCTTGACGGGCAGTGACTCGGCGGCGGTGAGCGCCGGGCTCCCGTTCACCGTCTCCTCCGGCCCGCTCGAGCCGCTGATCTCCTCCGTGCATCCGGTCACGGCCAGTGCCAGTACGGCAGCCGCAACCGCCCCGCCCCTCAGACGCGTCATGCTGCGCCCCTCCCCTAACCTGCCTGGTCACGCCCCTGTTGCGGGCGTCTTTCACCTGATGACCACGGTAGCGGGGAAGATGCCCGGGCCACGCAGCGGGTACTGGGGCGCGGGGCGCGGGCGCGCGGGCTACGAGCCCAGGATGGACGTCAGGAACTCCCCCACCCAACCCAGCAGTTCACGGCCGACCAGCGGCTTGCCGCCGATCTTCGCGGTCTTGGGGCGGGGCACGAGGACCTGGTGGACGGCCGGCTTGATCACCGAGCCGGGGTAGAGGCGCTTGACGCGCAGCTCCTGCGACTCGCGCAACTCCACAGGGGCGAAGCGGATGTTGTTGCCCTGGAGGACGATCTCGCCGACGCCGCAGGCCCGGGCGAGCATGCGCAGCCCGGCCACCAGCAGCAGGTTCTCCACCGGCTCGGGCAACTTGCCGTAGCGGTCGGTGAGTTCCTCGCGGACGGCCTTGATGTCCTCCTCGGAGTTCGCGGAGGCGATGGACCGGTAGGCCTGGAGGCGCAGCCGCTCGCCGGGCGCGTAGTCGTGCGGGACGTGCGCGTCGACCGGCAGCTCGATCTTGACCTCGAGCGGCGGCTCCTCCTCGATCTCCCCCGTCTCCAACTGCCGCCGGTAGTCCGCGACCGCCTCGCCCACCATCCGCACGTACAGGTCGAAGCCGACGCCGGCGATGTGCCCGGACTGCTCGCCGCCCAGCAGGTTTCCGGCGCCGCGGATCTCCAGGTCCTTCATCGCCACGTACATGCCCGCGCCCATCTCGGTGTGCTGCGCGATGGTCGCCAGCCGCTCGTGGGCCGTCTCCGTCAGCGGCTTCTCCGGCGGGTACAGGAAGTAGGCGTAGCCGCGCTCGCGGCCGCGGCCGACGCGACCGCGCAGCTGGTGCAGCTGGGACAGGCCGAAGTTGTCGCCGCGCTCCACGATCAGGGTGTTGGCGTTGGAGATGTCGATGCCGGACTCGACGATCGTCGTGGAGACCAGCACGTCGAACTTCTTCTCCCAGAAGTCGACGACGACCTGCTCCAGGGCCGCCTCCGACATCTGGCCGTGGGCGGTGGCGATCCGCGCCTCGGGGACGATCTCCCGCAGCCGGGCCGCGGCGCGGTCGATGGACTCCACCCGGTTGTGGATGTAGAAGACCTGGCCCTCGCGCAGCAGTTCACGGCGGATCGCCGCGCCGATCTGCTTCTCCTCGTACGGCCCGACGAACGTCAGCACCGGGTGGCGCTCCTCGGGTGGCGTGGTGATCGTCGACATCTCCCTGATGCCGGTCACCGCCATCTCCAGCGTGCGCGGGATCGGGGTCGCCGACATCGTCAGGACGTCGACGTTCGCGCGCAGCTTCTTCAGCTGCTCCTTGTGCTCGACGCCGAAGCGCTGCTCCTCGTCGACGACGACCAGGCCGAGGTCCTTGAACTTCGTCTCCGAGGAGAACAGGCGGTGGGTGCCGATGACGATGTCCACCGCGCCGTCCCCGAGGCCCTCCAGGACCGCCTTCGCCTCGGTGTCGGTCTGGAAGCGGGAGAGCGCCCTGACGTTCACCGGGAACTGCGCGTACCGCTCGGAGAACGTGCCGAAGTGCTGCTGCACCAGCAGCGTCGTCGGGACCAGGACCGCGACCTGCTTGCCGTCCTGGACGGCCTTGAAGGCGGCGCGGACCGCGATCTCCGTCTTGCCGTAGCCGACGTCGCCGCAGATCAGGCGGTCCATCGGGACCGACTTCTCCATGTCCTCCTTGACCTCGGCGATCGTGGTCAGCTGGTCCGGGGTCTCCGCGTACGGGAAGGCGTCCTCCAGCTCGCGCTGCCACGGCGTGTCCGTGCCGAAGGCGTGCCCGGGGGCCGCCATGCGGGCGCTGTAGAGCTTGATCAGGTCGGCGGCGATCTCCTTGACCGCCTTCTTCGCCCGCGCCTTGGTCTTCGTCCAGTCGGCGCCGCCGAGCCGGTGCAGCGTGGGCGCCTCACCGCCGACGTACTTGGTGATCTGCTCCAGCTGGTCGGTGGGGATGTACAGCCGGTCGCCGGGCTGGCCGCGCTTGGCCGGGGCGTACTCCACCACCAGGTACTCGCGGGTCGCGCCCTGCACCGTGCGCTGGACCATCTCGATGTAGCGGCCCACGCCGTGCTGCTCGTGGACGATGTAGTCGCCCGTCTCCAGGGTCAGCGGGTCGATGGTCTTGCGCCGCCGCACCGGCATCCGGGCGCCGTCACGGGCGGCCGTCTTCTGGCCGGTCAGGTCGGTCTCGGTGAGCACGGCCAGCTTCAGCGCGGCGTCGACGAAGCCGTGGTCGATGCCGCCGCAGGCCACGTGCACGACCGACGGGGACAGCTGCCCGAGGTCCACGTCGAGGCGGGCCGCGACGCCCTCCCCGCCCAGCACCTCGACGGTGCGCGAGGCCGGGCCGTGGCCCTCGGTGACGTACACCGCGCGCCAGCCGTCCGCGAGCCAGCCCTTGGTGTCGGCGAGCGCCTTCGCGATGTCCCCGCGGTACGTCTCGGGCGCGTGCATGCCCAGCTTGAGCGTGTCCCCGTCCCCGTCGTACGCCGTCTCGTCCGCGGCGAACGGCGACACCGACCACCACATCATGTCCAGCTCGCGTGCCCGGTCCCGGACGTCCGCGATGGACCACAGGGAGGCCGCCCCGAGGTCGATGGGCGCCTCTCCTCCGCCGGCCGAGGCCGCCCAGGACGCCTGGAGGAACTCCTGGGAGGTCGCCACCAGGTCCGCCGCGCGCGTGCGCACCCGCTCCGGGTCGCACACCACGGTCATGGCGCCCTTGGGCAGCACGTCGAGCAGCAGCTCCATGTCGTCGACCAGGACCGGCGCCAGGGACTCCATGCCCTCCACCGCGATGCCCTCGGCGATCCTGCCCAGCAGCTCGCCGAGCTCGGGGTGCCGCTCGGCGAGGGCGCGCGCCCGTGCGCGGACGTCCTCGGTGAGCAGCAGCTCACGGCAGGGCGGGGCCCACAGGCCGTGCTCGGCGACCTCCAGGGAGCGCTGGTCGGCGACCTTGAAGTACCGGATCTCCTCGACGTCGTCGCCCCAGAACTCGACGCGCAGGGGGTGTTCCTCGGTGGGCGGGAAGACGTCGAGGATGCCGCCGCGCACGGCGAACTCGCCGCGCTTCTCCACCAGCTCCACGCGGGAGTACGCGGCGGCGGCGAGGTCGGCCACCACGTCGTTCAGGTCCGCGGTCTGTCCTGTCCGCAGGGACACCGGCACCAGGTCGCCCAGGCCCTTGACCTGCGGCTGGAGTACCGAGCGCACCGGTGCGACAACGACGGAGACCGGGCCGGTCTCCGCGTCGTCGGGGCTGGGGTGGGCCAGGCGGCGCAGCACGGCCAGGCGGCGGCCCACGGTGTCGCTGCGCGGGCTGAGCCGCTCGTGCGGCAGCGTCTCCCAGGAGGGGTACTCCACGACGCCGTCGGCGGGCAGCAGCGAGCGCAGGGCCGCGACCAGGTCCTCGGCCTCGCGGCCGGTCGCCGTCACCGCGAGCACGGGGCGGGCGGTCTCACGGGCCAGGGCGGCGACGGCGAAGGGGCGGGCGGCGGGCGGACCGACGAGGTCGACGTGCATGCGGTTGCCGTCCGCCGCCGCGGTGGTCGCTTCCGCGAGGGCGGGGTCCTTGACGACGGCGTCGAGCAGACCGTGCAGGCTCATGGGGGGCTTTCCGTCCGAATCCGTCCGAGGGTGGGCAACGCGAAGGACCCGACTCGTGCGGCGGGCCGGGGATTCCTTCAGCGTACGCCGCCGGGCGGACGGCCCGCGGGTGCTGTGGACAACCCTGGTCGCGGCCCCGCCGGCCCTTCCGGCACAAGCCAGGTGCCGGGAAGTCCCCCTGACTTCCCGGCACCGGGTTCCCCGTGACCCCCGTCCACGGAGGCATCGCACCGCGCCCGCTACTCCGTCGCGATCGCGTTCAGTACGTTCATCCGGCCCGCCCGGAAGGCCGGGATCAGGGCGGCGAACAGGCCCACGAAGGCCGAGCCGACGAAGACGCCGATGATGGTCGGCCAGGGAATGTCCAGGACCTTCAGGCCCTCAAGGGCGAGCAGCTTCTGGGCGGTCGCGCCCCAGCCCATGCCCAGGCCCAGGCCCAGCAGCGCGCCGAACAGGGCGATCACCACGGACTCCAGGCGGATCATGCGGCGCAGCTGGCGGCGGGAGAGGCCGATCGCCCGCATCAGGCCGATCTCCCTCGTCCGCTCGACCACCGACAGCGCCAGGGTGTTCACCACGCCCAGGACGGCGACGATGATCGCCAGGGCGAGCAGGGCGTAGACCATGTCGAGCAGCTGGCCGATCTGGTTCTGCAGCTCCTCCTTGTAGTCGGTCTGGTCGCGCACGGTGTACTGCGGGTAGTCGTGCAGCGCGGACTTGAGCGCCTGGTACGCGGCTGTCTCCTGACCGTCCTTGGCGGTGGCGAAGAGCAGCAGGTCGAGCGGCATCCGGTCGGCGGGCACGTACTTCGCGGCGGTGGCGATCGAGACGTACATCGCGCCGTTGTCGATCAGGCCGTCGTCGCTGGTGATCGCGCGGACCGTGAGCTGGGCCGTCGTGCCGCCCTTGAAACCGACCTGGATCGTGGAGCCCTGCTTGACGCCGTGCTTCTTGGCGAAGCCCTCCGGGACCGACATCGAGTCGGCCCGGTAGGCGTCGGCGAGCGTGCCCTCCACCGTCTTGGTGCGCAGGTCCTGGGCGTAGGTCGGGTCGGCCGCGTTGATCATCTCGTTCTTGGCGGTGCGGCCGTCCGGGGTGGTCAGGGAGACGTCCACGAGCTTGTACTCGGTGACCCGCTCCAGGCCCGGGGCGTCCTTCACGGCCTTCACCGCCTGCGGGGTGATGACGTCGCCGTTGTCGCTCTGGATGATGAAGTCCGTGCCGACGGTCTTGTCGAGCTGGTCGGTGGCGGAGGCGACCATCGAGGAGCCGACCACCGACAGGCAGGCCACCAGGGCCAGTCCGATCATCAGCGCGGCGCCGGTGGCGCCGGTGCGGCGCGGGTTGCGCAGCGCGTTGCGCTCGGCCATCCGCCCGATCGGGCCGAAGATCCGCAGCAGGACCGCGCTGAGGACGCGGACCAGGCCGCCCACGAGCAGCGGGCCGACGACGACGAGGCCGATCAGGGTGAGCACCACGCCCAGCCCCAGCCACCCCGAGCCCTCGGTGGCCTTGTCGGCGGTGGCCGCGGCGTACAGGCTCGCGGCGCCTGCGCCGGTGAGGACCAGGCCGACGACGGCCCGTACGGTCCCGGCCCGGCCGTCGGCCGGAGTCCCCGCGTCGCGCAGGGCGGCCATCGGGGAGACCTTGCCGGCCCGCCGGGCGGGCAGGTAGGCGGCGAGGACGGTGACGACCACGCCGAGGACCAGGCCGATGACCGGGGTGGTCCAGGCGACCGTGAGGTCGTCCGTGGACAGGTGCATGCCCATCTGGCCCATGAGCTTCATCAGGCCGACCGCGATGCCGACGCCCGCCCCGACGCCGAGCACGGAGCCGACGACGCCCAGCAGCAGCGCCTCGACCAGCACGGACCGGTTGACCTGGCGGCGGGAGGAGCCGATGGCACGCATCAGGCCGATCTCCCGGGTGCGCTGGGCGACCAGCATCGAGAAGGTGTTGATGATCAGGAAGATGCCGACCAGGAACGCGATTCCGGCGAAGCCGAGCATCCCGTACTTCATCACGTTCAGGAAGCTCTCGATGTCCTTCTGGTTGGCGTCGGCGACCTCCTTGGCGGTCTGCACCTTGTAGCCGGCGCCGATCGTGGCGGCCACGTTCTTCTTCAGCTGCTCGTCGGTGACGCCCTTGGCGGCCGTGACGTTGACGCTCGTGTAGACGCCGGTCCGGCCGACCAGGGTCCGCTGGGCGGTCTTCGTGTCCAGGTAGAAGATCGCCGCGCCGGGGTTGGTGACGGTGTAGGTGGCGATGCCGGACACGTGCGCGCGGTGGGTGCCGACCGCCGTGATCACACCGATCTCGTCGCCGAGCTTCAGGTGGTGCTTGTCGGCGGTGTCGGCGTCGACCATGATCTGGTCCGGGCCCTTGGGCGCCGCGCCGGAGGTGATCTTCATGGTGCGGGCGTCGTTGTCGGTCCAGTTGCCGACGATGGTCGGCGCGCCGCTGCTGGGCGACAGCTTGTCCTTGTCGGCATCGACGACGGTCACCGAGGTGGAGAACACCGCCCCCTCCGCCGCCCGCACGCCCTGGATTCCGCGCACCTCGGCGAGCAGGGAGACAGGCATGACCGGCGGCCTGCCGGTGCGGGAGGTGGTCTCACCGGTGTCGGACGATCCCTTGGCGCTGACCGTCACGTCCGACGCCGTCGCCTGGAACAGCTTGTCGAACGTCGTGTTCATGGTGTCGGTGAACACGAGCGTGCCGCACACGAAGGCCACCGACAGCAGCACGGCGACCGCCGACAGCGCCATCCGTCCCTTGTGCGCGAAGAAGTTGCGCAGGGAGGTCTTCAGGACGGTCATGACGTACGCCCCCGGGCGTCGAAGTCCTTCATGCGGTCCAGGACCTGATCGGCCGTCGGCTGGTTCATCTCGTCGACGATCCGGCCGTCGGCGAGGTACAGCACACGGTCGGCGTAGGAGGCGGCCACCGGGTCGTGCGTGACCATCACGATCGTCTGGCCCAGTTCGTCCACGGACCGGCGCAGGAAGCCCAGCACCTCGGCGCCCGCGCGGGAGTCCAGGTTGCCGGTCGGCTCGTCACCGAAGATGATCTCGGGCCGGGCGGCCAGGGCACGGGCCACGGCGACGCGCTGCTGCTGGCCCCCGGAGAGCTGGTTGGGCCGGTGCCTGAGCCGTCCCGCGAGACCGACGGTCTCCACCACCTGCTCCAGCCACTTCCGGTCCGGCTTGCGGCCGGCGATGTCCATGGGCAGGGTGATGTTCTCGAGCGCGTTCAGCGTGGGCAGCAGGTTGAACGCCTGGAAGATGAAGCCGATCCGGTCCCGGCGCAGTTGCGTGAGCTTCTTGTCCTTCAACCCGGTGATCTCGGTCTCGTCCAGGAAGATCTGCCCGCTCGTCACGGTGTCGAGACCGGCGAGGCAGTGCATCAGCGTGGACTTGCCGGAGCCCGAGGGGCCCATGATCGCGGTGAACCGGCCGCGGGCGATGTCCACGTCGACGTGGTCGAGGGCGACGACGCGGGTCTCCCCGGCCCCGTACGCCTTCACGACCTGCCGCGCCCGCGCGGCGACGGCCGTAGTCCCTCCAGTACCCCCGTGCCTGGGAATGGTCACAGCCGTTGTCACGTCAAGTCTCCTATGTCGGTCTGGTGGTGAAGCGTCCGGTGGTGCGTCACGTGCGAAGTGGGTGTGTACGTCGTGCGCCTCGGTACGCCGATGAGTCTGCTCGACGGGGGGTGTCCGGCGCGCTGGTGCTCAGCGCAGTCTTCTCCGGGGGAAAACCCCACCCCCGCCACTCCGGCGTACCGGCTCCCCGCGGCGTAAAGCCAGATTAAGGACCGCCCCCGCCCCCGCTCGTCCTCCGTCGGTACGAGCCCTCCCCGACCCCGGGTACGGAGCTTCCCCTAGGGGGCCTCCCCCCACGGGTGGACCCCTTCTCAGGGTCGTCTCCTCCTCCCGGCCCCCTCGGCCTCCGCCCTCCCGCCGCGGGAGGGTCAAGTGGGAAGCTGTCCGAGGCAGATGGATGCAGAGGGAAAGGATCCGAGTGGGCAGCACCGAACCCGCGACACGGCAGGCCGCCCGGCCCGGCGCGACCGACCGGCGGGGCGCGGTCGTCGCCGCGCTCATGCTGGCCATGGCGCTCGCCGCGCTCGACTCGACGATCGTGTCGACGGCGGTACCGCAGATCGTCGGAGACCTGGGCGGCTTCTCCGTGTTCTCCTGGCTGTTCTCGGGCTACCTGCTGGCCGTGACGGTGACTCTGCCCGTCTACGGCAAGCTGTCCGACACCTTCGGCCGCAAACCGGTGCTCGTGGCGGGCGCGGTCGTCTTCCTCGTCGGCTCCCTGCTGTGCGCCGGCGCCTGGAACATGGGCGCGCTGATCGCCTTCCGGGTCGTCCAGGGCCTGGGCGGCGGCGCGTTGCAGGGCACCGTCCAGACCCTCGCCGCCGACCTGTACCCGCTGGAGCAGCGCCCGAAGATCCAGGCGAAGCTGTCCACGGTGTGGGCGGTGTCGGCGATCGCCGGACCGGCCCTGGGCGGCGTCCTGGCCGCCTACGCCGACTGGCGCTGGATCTTCCTGGTCAACCTTCCGATCGGCTCCGTGGCCCTGTGGCTGATCGTCCGCCACCTGCGCGAGCCCGAGCGGGAGCCACGATCGCGGCCGCGCGTCGACTGGGCCGGCGCGCTGGCGGTGTTCGCGTGCGCGGGCGTCCTGCTCACCGCGGTGGTGCAGGGTGGCGTGGCCGTGGCTGTCGGCGCCGTCGCTCGCCCTGTTCGGTACGGGTCTCGCGCTGGCCGCCCTGGTGGTTTTGATCGAACGGCGGGCGGCCGATCCGATCCTCCCGGGCTGGGTGTGGCGCCGCCGCACGATCGCCGCGGTGAACCTCGCCCTGGGCGCCCTGGGGTTGCTGATGGTCGCCCCCACGGTCTTCCTGCCGACGTACGCCCAGTCGGTGCTCGGCCTGGCGCCGGTGGCCGCCGGTTTCGTCCTGTCGGTCTGGACCCTGAGCTGGCCGGTGTCGGCCGCGCTCAGTCAGCACGTCTACCGGCGGATCGGCTTCCGCAACACCGCCATGCTCGGCATCGGCGCGGCGGCCCTGATCCTGTTCGCCTTCCCCTTCCTGCCCTACCCGGGCGCGGCCTGGCAGCCCGCCGCCCTGATGCTGGTGCTGGGCGCGGCCCTCGGCCTGTTCCAGCTCCCCCTCATCGTGGGCGTCCAGTCGACGGTGGGGTGGTCGGAGCGGGGCACGGCCACCGCGTCCGTCCTCTTCTGCCGCCAGACCGGCCAGACGCTCGGCGCGTCCGTCTTCGGCGCGGTCGCCAACGGGGTGCTGGCCTCGCGCCTCGGCGGCGCGAGCGACCTGGACTCGGTGACAGGGGCCCTGGGTTCGGGCACCGTGCCCGAGGCCACCCGGCGGGCCATCGCGGACGCGGTCCACACGGTCTACGTGGGGGCGGGGTGCGCGGCGGCGCTGGCGTTCACGGTGCTGCTGCTCCTGGCGCCGCGCCGCTTCCCGGTACTCAAGGAGTGAGCCGGCCGGCCGCGGGGCACTGTTCGGCCCAAGCTCCTTCCTTCAGGACCGTGATGCTGTCCTGCACGGTGTCCATCTGGGCCCGTACGCCGTCCCACACCTCGCCGTGCTCGCGCAGGACCAGCTCGGTCTCGTGGGCGATCCGGTCGGCCCGCCGCCGCGCCTCGGCCAGCATCCGCGCCGCCCGCGCCGCCGCCTCCTCCGGTCCCCGCCGCGCCGCCTCCCGCGCGTCGGCGAGGGCCCGCTCCGCCTCGGACAGCGTCGTCCGGGCGGCCGCCATCCGTTCGGGGTGCTCCGCCTCCAGCCCGGCCTCGCGCTCGGCTGCCTCCCGCTCCGCCTCGACCAGTGCGTCGGCGTGCTCACGGGACTGCTCGGTGAGCATCCCGGACGTGCGCTGCCGCATCTCCCGCAGCGCCGCCAGCGCCTCACCGCGGGACTCCTTCACCTCGCGCCGCACCGCGATCCGGATGTCGTCGGCCTCCGCCCGGGCCACGAGGAGCCGCTGCCGGGCCCGTTCGTCCGCCTCGGCGCGCACGGCGTCGGCGCGCGCCCGCGCGTCCTGGAGCACACCGTCCGCGTACGTCCGCGCCGTCTCCAGCAGTTCGTCCGCCTCCTGCCGTGCCCGTTCCCGAACCGCCCGCGCCTCCTCGAGCCCCAGCTCGTACAGCCGCCGGGCGCCCTCGCCCAGCGACTCGTAGGTCTGCTCGCCGAGCCCGGTGACCCTCTCCCGCAGGACCGCGAGTTCCGCCTCCATGTTCCTGGCCAGGACGGTCAGCCGCGCGGCGCGCTCCCAGGCGGCGTCCCGGTCGTCGGAGAGGGCGTCCGCGAAGGCGTTCACCTGATCGGGGCGGTAGCCACGCCCCCGTACGACCACGAAACCGTGAAGCGACATCGGTGCGCTGCCCATCCTGGACCCCTCTCCGCGTCGGTGATTTCGCGCACATCTTGAGGGATTGGGCGGAAATGTTCATAACGCGACACTCCGGGCGCAGCCGTTGGCCCGCCTCGAACGCAAAAGGCCGGACCCGGTCACACGACCGGGTCCGGCCCTCCGCGCCGAACACTCACACGCTCACGCGCTCACAGCAGCCCGTCCCACATCTGCTCGAGGAGCACCGACCACCAGCTCTCGGGCGAACCGAGCGCCGCCGGGTCGAGTTCGGCCAACTGGGCCTGGAAGTCGACGGTCCAGCGGCCCGCCTGCTCCTGGTTCAGGCCGAACCGCAGCCGCCACATCCGGCCGAGCAGCGCCAGGCAGCGGGCGAACTCCGGCAGGCCGGTGTTCACGAACTGCGGCGCCACGGGCGCACCGCCCGGCCCCGCCTCCACGGGGACCGCCACGATGTTCGCCGTGCCGTACTGCACGCAGATCGCCTTGCCGAAGTCGCTGCCCATGACCAGGTAGGAACCCGCGTCCGACGCCGGCTGCACCCCGCGCTCGGCCGCCAGTTCCGCCAGCGTCGGCACCGGGCGCCCCGGCTGGGCCTGCGCCCAGAAGAACGGGCCCATGTCGATGGGCAGCCCCGCCACCACCAGCGTGTGCGCCACGACGGGCGGCACGCCCTGCCGGGAGACCGCCGCCTGCTCGAACCGGAACACGCCCGGCCCGAACGCCGCCGCGAGCTCCTGCGCGATCCCCTCCGGGGGGATCGGCGGCACCGGATGCACCGGGGGCAGCGGCGCACGGACCGGACCCGGACGGGCCGGTCCGTCCGCCACCTGGTGCAACTCACCCTGGTGTGCGAGCAGTTGCTGCATGCCCTGCTGGCGGCTCGCATGGTCGGTGCCGTACGGGGCGATGGACGCGATGCGGGCCTGCGGCCACTGCTCGCGGATCATCCGCGCGCAGTACGCGCCCGGCAGCCGGCAGGACTCCAGCTCCGTGTGCAGCTCCAGGACCCGGTCCGGCGGCACGTTCATGGCGCGCAGCTCGTGGAAGATCTGCCACTCCGGGTGCGGCGTGCCGGGCGCGGAGCGCCGGATCAGCTGCTGCTCGGATCCGTCGTGCGCGCGGTAGCGCAACACGGCCTGGTAGCCGGGCCCGACGGTCGGCTGCCCCTGCTGGGGGTAGCCGTAGGCCGGGGGCTGCTGCCCCGGAACGGGCGGCTGCCCTGGAACGGCCTGACCCGGCACGGGCGGCTGCCCCGACATGGCCTGCCCTGGCACGGGCGGCGCGCCCGGCACGGCCTGACCCGGCACGGACGGCGTGCCCGGCGGCGGCACCGCGCCCGGCGGCGGCACGCCGGGCACGCCGAGGGCACCCGGGACGCCGGGAGCTCCCGGTGGCGGCGGAGGCGTGTGGGGGCCGCCCGAGGCAGGCGCCGCCAGCATCGTCTCCGCGCGATGCACGGCTCCCGGAGCGCCGGGGGCGGCGGGCATGCCCGGGGCACCCGGAGGCGTACCGGGGGTGCCCGGGACGCCAGGAGCACCCGGAGTCCCAGGGGGCGTCGGCGGCTGCGGCACGCCGGAGGCACCCGGGGCGCCGGGCGGAGCCGGCGGGTGCGGGATGCCCCCGCTGCTCTGACCGGGGTCGGCGAGCATCGTGGCGGCGTGGTGGACGCCGCCCGGGGGCGTGCCGCCGGGTGCGCCCGGACCGGTGAGGCCCTCGGGCCCGTCGGGGCCGAGCGACGACACCAGCTGGGTCGGCACGTAACCGCCGGCGGTGCCCGACGGGGGCGGCGTGGACGGGCCGCCCGGCCGCGCACCCGGCGCGCCCGGAGCGCCCGGCGGCGGAGGCGTGGTCGCACCGCCCCCACGGCGCGGCGGAGGCGCCGCCTTGCTGGTCGCGGCGTCGGCGATGTCACCGGCGTGGGGCGCGAACGCCCGCCCCTGCCCGGCGGCACCGTCCGTCACCTGCACACCCGGCGGCGGGGTACCCGGGACGCCCGGCCCCTGCGGCGGAGTGCCCGGAGCACCGGGGGCACCGGGGGCACCCGGCACCGGAGTACCCGGAGCGGCCGGGGTACCCGGCGCGCCCGGCACCGCGCCCGGCGGCGGAGGCGGAGTACCCGGTCCCGGCCCCTGCGGATACCCGTAGCCCGCATCACTTGCCGGCCCGACCGGCGGCGGAGGCGGAGTGCCGGGGGCCACCGGTCCGCCCGGCCCCTGCGGATACCCGTGCCCCGCACCACCCACCGGCCCCGACGGCGGCGGCGTGCTCCCCTGCGGTGCGCCCGGGGTGGGGGAAGTGCCCGGTGGGACCGGTCCGTTGGGGTCGCCGAGCGACGGTGCGAACGTGGTGCGCGGGAGCGCGCTGCCGCCCGCCATCAGCGCCGTCTTGGCATCCGACGGGGCGGAGGGCGGCGGGGTGTCGTCGTCGGAGCCGCTCAGCGGCGGCGCGAAAACGGTCGCCGGCAGCGGCACGGAACGGTCGTCCCCGGTGTCGGCGTTGGTGTCCGTACCCGCCCACGGGGTCGCCCCGGCCGGCGTGCCCGGTGTGCCCGCGTCCGCGGAGGCGCCCACCGGCACCCCGGCCTGCGTCTGAGGGAGCTGACCGCTCCCGGACGCCGCGCCGCCCCCCGTGCCCGTGTCGCCGCGCCGGTCCGGAATGCCCATCCGGTCCGCCGCCTCCTGAAGCCACTCCGGCGGGCTCAGCAGGAACGACGTCTGGTTCAGGTCCACCCGCGCCGGGGGCGCCGGCGCCGCGTCGGCGACCGGCTCGATGCGGCCGTACTCCTCCTCGTACCGGCGGACCACCTCGCCCACCGGCAGCGCGGGCCACAGCGTGGCCTCCCCGCTGTCCCGGGCGATCACGAGCCGCTGCGCGCCACCGTCCAGGCGCGGGCCGCCCTCGCGGTCCTCGGCCCACACCACGAAGCCCAGCTCGAACTCCCGTACCCGCACCTCGCGGTGCTGGTACGCGGGCACGTCACCGTTGATCCACTCTTCGGCGCGCTCCTGCGCCTGCGCGAACGTCACCATCGCTCGACTCACTCCCCCACCGACGGGACGGCGACGGCACGGGCGAAACCGCCGTCCACCATCAGGTTCGCCACCGTCTCCAACTCCGGCGGCGAGCCCGCCAGCCGGGACAGGAACGCGTCGAAGTCCTCACCGCACGGCAGCAGCAGCCGCTGCACCCGCTCCGCCTGCGGCCAGGACGGATCCACGTCCCGCGCGTCGTCGTACGCGCAGAACCACATCGAACCGGTCCGCTCGCCCTTCACCTTCACGGCGAGCAGTCCGCCCTGGACGAAACCGACGGCCAGGTAGTCCTTGGTCAGATGGTCGCGCAGGCACTTGTTGACGTACACCAGGTCGTTGACCGCGGCCTCCTCGCGGACCGTGAAGAACGGCTGGTCGACCAGCAGTCCCAACTCCGCGTCCAGGGCGGTCCCGACGGGCGCGCAGCCACCCGCCGCCTTCAGGAACGAGCGGTAGGCGCCCGGCAGCCGGTACCCGAGGTCCTCCTCGACCCCCTGCACCTGCTGCTCCGACACCGCGGCACCCGACTTCGGCAGCCGGAAGTGCGCCGGCCGCGTCTCCTGCAACGGGCGGGTGCCCCGCTTGTTCTGGTCGACGTTCGCGGTCGCGATCCCGCCGTGGTGGCGCAGCAGCGCCTTCACCTCCACCGGGACCAGTTCCAGACGCCGGGAGCCGGCCACGTGGTGCCACGTCCAGCCGTGCGGGGTCGCCACGTTGGGCACCGTGTCCCACAGCTCGTGCCCCGACACCGCCATCACCGCGTTCGCGGACACGTAGTCCGTCAGCCGCAGTTCGTCGACCCCGAACCCCTGCGGAGGCTCCGCGATCTCCACCGCGGCCCGCGCGTACGGCGAGAAGTCGGGGAAACCGCGGTCGTCGACCCGCACCCCTCTCGGGTGACGTGCGGCCCGGACCGGATCCGGAAAGTGCACGACCTGCCCGGCATAGGCCGCGTTCGGCGGCGCGGCCTGTCCTCCAGCCTGGCGGCCGGGTGGTACCCCAAGCCCGAGCCGACCTGTCGTCATGGCTGTTGCCCCCTGCGGCACTCTGTACGGCCCACGGCGACCGGCTCGCTGGTCCGCCCCGCCGAGGCCCGTATCCCTACTTCTCTCCAACGCGTCCACCGCGCGGATCGCGGCGTGCCGACAGCCTATGCGGTACGACGTCACCGGTCACCGGGCCGCCACCCACCGACCCGGGCCCGCCGTGACCAGCCGTCACCCTCCAGTGACGCACTGCCCCGGACGGGGTGTCTCACACCGCCCCAGCTTCCGCAGCGGCCCCGCGGTTTGGCACTCTGTGAGTTTCCGGGGGATGCACGGGAGGGAAAAACGATCATGAACGCGACGCAGGCGGGACCGCACACGAGCGCCTCCGGCGACCCCAGAGTCGGCTGGAGCAGCGCCGAGACTCCGCACGCCCCGACGCTCCGCCACCGCCGCGACGGCATCCTGCCGACCGTCGCCGCCGCCCTCTCCGTGCGCGGCGCCACCCTCACCGGCACCGCCGCCCGCGGTGAGGAGCCGCCCGCCCTGCACCCTCTCGTGCAGGACTTCCTCGACGCCCTCACCAGTGCCCAGCGCGACCGCTTCACCGGCCGCTGCGCCGAGACCGTCCTGATCTCCCGGCACATCACCGCCGTCGACGCCGCCCGCAGCAAACGTGCCGCCCGCAAACCCATGAGCAACGGCGAGGCCCGCAAGAGCCTGAAACACGCCAAGCTCACCACCCGGCGCATCCGCGAGGACGGCGACCCCCTGCACGGCAGCTTCGCCGGCCCCTGCCGGGCCTGCGCCGCGCTCAGCGCCCACTTCGGCGTCCGCGTCGTCGACCCGACCGCCCCGAAGGGCTGACCCGGCCGACCGCCCCCCGACCGCGGCCGCCGCGAACCCGGCCGCGCCACCCGCCGCGGCGCCACCCGCCACGGCACGATCCACGAACGAAGGGCAGATGCACACCGACCACGCCTCCTTCCCCCCCGAGCAGGGGGGAACCCCGGCACGCTTCCCCGAACCCGTCGAGGCCGCACTGCGCGCCGCCGGCTGGCGACCGGGGCGCTGGGACATAAAGCAGGCCGAGGTGTGGGCCGACGCCCTGCGCGAGCACCTCTCGCCCGCCGGTCACCACCACTGCGTGTTCCCCGCCGCCGTCGAGGCCTGGGCGGAGTTCGGCGGCCTGCGCGTCACGCCCACCGGCGCCGGCCGCCGGATCGCCCCCGCCGTCCTCGACCTGGACCCGCTGCACGGCCTCCACCTGGCCCGCACCCTCGGCGACCTCGGCCGCGCCCTGGACACCGAGGTCTGCCCCCTGGGCGCCGAGACCGACAGCGGGTCCCTGCTCGCCATCGACAGCGAAGGCCGGGTCTACGCCCTCGACCACACCGGCGACTGGTACCTCGGCCCCGGCATCGACCAGGCCCTGTCGGCCCTCGTCTCCGGCACGGAACCCGTACGGCTCACCACGGGCTGAGCACCGTACGGCTCACCACGGGCTGAGCACCGTACGGCTCACATGGGGGCCGCACACCGGCACCCACGGTGCACCCCTCGTCGCGCACCGGGCGGGAGAGGCGTCACGACGCCGGGATCACCGCCGACACGCGGAAGCCGCCCGCGTCCGTCGGCCCCGACACGAACACACCGCCCAGCGCGACGACCCGCTCCCGCATCCCGAGCAGTCCGTTCCCGCCCGACGGCAGCCCCGCCGCGGAGGCCGAGGCGAGCTCGGGCGGCGGCTCGTTCTCCACCTGCATCGCGATCTCCGACGACCGGTGCGCCAGCCGCACGTACGTCTTCGCCCCCGCCGCGTGCTTGTGGACGTTCGTCAGCGCCTCCTGCACCACGCGGTACGCCGTCTGCTCGACCTCGGCCGCGTACGAGCGGGCCGTGCCCTGCACCGAGAGGTCCACGACCATCCCGGCGGCCGCGGACTGCCCGACCAGTTCGTCCAGCTCCGACAGGCACGGCCCCTCGGGTGCGCCGCCCGCGGCCCGCGAGGCCGCGGCCGCCGCGGCGGCCCCCACCGCGGCGAGCGGCACGGCGTCCGGTGCCCGGGACGCGCCCTGCTCCGGCGCCTCCGCCTGCGACGGCACCCGGGCCTGGGCCTGAACCTGGGCCTGGGCGGGCCCCTCCGTGCTGCGCAGCACGCCGAGCATCTCCCGCAGCTCGGTCAGCGCCTGCCGCCCCATGTCCCCCACCAGGGCCGCGTTCTTCACCGCCTTCTCCGGATCCTTGCGGGCCACGGCCTGCAGGGCGGCGGCATGGACCACCATCAGACTCACCCGGTGCGCGACCACGTCGTGCATCTCCCGCGCGATCCGGGTGCGCTCCTCGTTGCGGGCCCACTCCGCCCGCTCCTCCGCCCGCTCCGCGAGCAGCTGCAACTCCCGCTCGAGGCTGTCCGCCCGCTCCCGCAGGCTCTCCATCAGCCGCCGCCGGGCCCCGACGTACAGGCCGAGAAGAAGAGGAGGGGCCGTCAGCCCGAGCGAGGTGGTCACCGCGGCGAACGGCACGAACCAGTTACCGAGGGTCAGATCCCCGCGCGCCATGTCCTGGCGCACCCGCACGAACGTCACGATCATCGTCCCGACCAGGGACATCCCGGCCAACGCGGCGATCACCCGGCGCGGCAACTCGCACGACGCCAGCGTGTACAGCCCGACGATGCCCATCAGGAAGCCCATCTGGGCCGGCGTGACGGCGATCGCCACCAGCACCACCGCGATCGGCCACCGCCGCCGGACGAGCAGCACGGACCCGGTCAGCACGCCGAACACGATGCCCAGCGACGCCGGGATCCCCGCGTCCCTGGCGAACGGCACGCCCTCGGCCCCGCACTCCAGGGCGGACATCAGCGCGAGCCCCCCGTCGAGCGCCGCGCTGCGCCAGCGCGCCCACCACCACGGCGGCCCGGTCGGGACCGCCTCGTGGTCTTCCCCCGTCGTGGTCATGGCCCCCAGCCTACGGGCGCCGGCCCGCGCATTTCCGGTGAGTTCCGGGGACCGGACAGCAGCACACTCCGTAATCGAATAACAGCTGAACCAGCCGGTATCCCTCGAACTGCTGAACCATGTCCCGTTCGATCCCGGAAGCGGACCTTCCCTCCGGATCGCGGGCCCGTCGCCCGGGCCGGCGGAACGGAATCGTGGCCCGGACCCGGACACGTCTCCGGTAAGGTCTGAAGCGCTGTCCCCCGTGGTGTAACTGGCAGCACACTGGTTTTTGGTACCAGCAGGACAAGGTTCGAATCCTTGCGGGGGAGCTCCGGCACACACGGTCCTGCTCCGGGTCCCGCCCCCACGGGCCGGGACCCGCTCTCGTAGTCGCTCACAACCACCCCGGTATCCTGCGGATGTCCACCCCCACGCATCCACAGCCGAAGGGCATCCCGTGAGCGCCATTCGCCCGGCAGCCGTCGTCGTTCTCGCAGCGGGTGAGGGCACCCGCATGAAGTCGGCCACACCGAAGGTTCTGCATGAGATCTGCGGCCGGTCACTGGTGGGTCATGTGCTCGCCGCCGCACGCGAGTTGCAGCCGGAGAACCTCGTCGTGGTGGTCGGGCACGCGCGGGAGCGGGTGACCGAGCACCTGGCCGAGGTCGACTCCACGGTCCGCACCGCCGTGCAGGAGAAGCAGAAGGGCACCGGGCACGCGGTCCGGATGGGACTCGAGGAGCTCGGCGGTCCCGTCGACGGGACCGTGATCGTCGTCTGCGGTGACACCCCCCTCCTCACCGGTGAGACCCTCCAGCGGCTCGCCACCACGCACCAGGAGGACGGCAACGCCGTCACCGTGCTCACCGCCGAGATGCCGGACGCCACCGGTTACGGCCGGATCGTGCGCGACGCCGGTACGGACGCGGTGACCGCGATCGTCGAGCACAAGGACGCCACCGAGGCCCAGCGGGCGATCCGGGAGATCAACTCCGGGGTGTTCGCGTTCGACGGGCGGCTGCTCGCCGACGCGCTGGGGAAGGTCCGGACGAACAACAGCCAGCACGAGGAGTACCTCACGGACGTCCTCGGCATCCTGCGCGAGGCCGGGCACCGGGTCGGCGCCTGCGTGGCCGGCGACCACCGGGAGATCGCGGGGATCAACAACCGGGTGCAGCTGGCCGAGGCGCGGCGGATCCTCAACGACCGCCTGCTGACCCACGCGATGCTCGCGGGTGTCACGGTCGTCGACCCCGCGACCACCTGGATCGACGTGACGGTGACGTTCGAGCAGGACGTCGTCGTGCACCCGGGCACGCAGCTGCACGGGACGACCCGTCTCGGTGAGGGCTGCGAGGTGGGCCCCAACAGCCGGCTGACGAACACCCGGGTCGGCGCGGGGGCGCGGGTGGACAACACGGTGTCCGACGGCGCCGTGGTGGGCCCGCAGGCCTCCGTGGGACCGTACGCGTACCTGCGGCCGGGCACACGGCTCGGCGTGAAGGCCAAGGTGGGTACGTACGTCGAGACGAAGAACGCCTCGATCGGCGAGGGGACCAAGGTTCCCCACCTGTCGTACGTCGGCGACGCCACCATCGGCGAGTACACGAACATCGGCGCGGCGAGCGTGTTCGTGAACTACGACGGGGAGAACAAGCACCACACGACGGTCGGCTCGCACTGCAAGACCGGTTCGGACAACATGTTTGTGGCTCCTGTCACGATCGGGGACGGCGCCTACACCGCCGCCGGGTCCGTGATCACGAAGAACGTGCCGCCCGGTTCGCTGGCCGTGGCCCGCGGCCAGCAGCGGAATATCGAGGGTTGGGTGGCCCGCAAGCGTCCGGGAAGCTCGGCGGCCAAGGCGGCCGAGGCGGTATCCGGACAGTCGGAAGGCGAAGCCTGACCGGAAACCGGCACGCCAAAGACGGCGTACCGTGATAAGTGCACACGCCCCCACCACACTCCACCACGCTGCGACCACCCGCTGAGGAGACACTGCTGTGACCGGGATCAAGACGACCGGCGAGAAGAAGATGATGTTCTTCTCCGGCCGCGCCCACCCCGAGCTTGCCGAGGAAATCGCCCACGAGTTGGGTGTCGGGGTCGTCCCGACGAAGGCGTTCGACTTCGCGAACGGCGAGATCTACGTGCGGTATCAGGAGTCGGCCCGCGGCGCGGACTGCTTCCTGATCCAGAGCCACACCGCTCCGATCAACAAGTGGATCATGGAGCAGCTGATCATGATCGACGCCCTGAAGCGCGCGTCGGCCCGCTCCATCACGGTCATCGTGCCGTTCTACGGTTACGCGCGGCAGGACAAGAAGCACCGGGGACGTGAACCGATCTCGGCGCGCCTGATCGCGGATCTGATGAAGACCGCGGGTGCCGACCGCATCCTGACCGTGGATCTGCACACGGACCAGATCCAGGGCTTCTTCGACGGGCCGGTGGACCACCTGTTCGCGCTGCCGCTGCTGGCGGACTACGTGGGCAACAAGGTGGACCGTTCGAAGCTGACGGTGGTGTCCCCGGACGCCGGCCGCGTGCGGGTGGCCGACCGCTGGTGCGACCGGCTGGGCGCGCCGCTGGCGATCGTGCACAAGCGGCGTGACAAGGACGTGGCGAACCAGGTCACGGTCCACGAGGTCGTCGGCGACGTGAAGGGCCGCATCTGCGTCCTGGTGGACGACATGATCGACACCGGTGGCACGATCTGCGCCGCGGCGGACGCCCTGTTCGCGCACGGCGCGGAGGACGTCATCGTGACGGCGACGCACGGTGTGCTGTCGGGTCCGGCGGCGGACCGGCTGAAGAACTCCAAGGTGAGCGAGTTCGTGTTCACCGACACTCTGCCGACGCCGAACGAGCTGGAACTGGACAAGATCACGGTGCTGTCCATCGCGCCGACCATCGCGCGCGCGGTGCGCGAGGTGTTCGAGGACGGCTCGGTGACGAGCCTGTTCGACGAACAGTAGGGATCAGGCCCTAGATCGTTTTGGGTCCGGCCTCCCGCTCCGAGTAGACTGCCTCAGTTGCTCGGCGAGGGAGGCCGTACCCGTTCTCGTGGTACGGCGATCCGTTATCGACGCGCTCTTCGTAGCAGGCCGTTCGTGGCCGGGTGACCCCGACCGTTTTCCGTGTACTTCTACGAGGAGTGAAGAGCATGTCCGAGGTGAAGCTCGCCGCCGAGACGCGCACCGAGTTCGGCAAGGGTGCCGCGCGCCGTATCCGCCGTGAGGACAAGGTTCCCGGTGTGCTGTACGAGCACGGCATGGTGCCGATCCACCTGACGCTGCCGGGTCACGAGCTGCTGATGGCGCTGCGCACGCCGAACGTCCTGCTGTCGCTGGACATCGACGGCAAGAGCAACGAGCTGGCGATCCCGAAGGCCGTGCAGCGCGACCCGCTGAAGGGCCACCTGGTCCACGTGGACCTGCTGATGGTCAAGCGCGGCGAGCGCGTCGTCGTCGAGATCCCGGTCGTCGCCGAGGGCGAGCTGGCCCCGGGCGGCAACCTGCTGGAGCACGTCCTGTCGGCGCTGTCGGTGGAGGCCGAGGCCACGACCATCGCGGACCAGCTCACGGTCTCCGTGCAGGGCCTGACGGCCGGTGCCGCGATCCACGCCAAGGACATCGCTCTGCCGAGCGGTGTGAAGCTGGCCGTGGACGAGGACACGGTGGTGCTGCAGGTCCTGGCCGCGCAGGCCGAGGAGCCCACGGGCGAGGAAGGCGAAGAGGCCGCGCAGGCCTGAGCCCGACCGTCGTCGCCGCGCCGGCCGCCGCTTCCCTCGGGGGGCGGCGGCCGGCGCGTATGACGTGTAGTGAGGAGACATGGACGTGACGACCTCCGCGAACGACCCCTGGCTGATCGTCGGCCTCGGCAATCCCGGACCGGAGTACGCCATGAACCGGCACAACGTCGGGTTCATGGTGGTGGATCTGCTGGCCGACCGGATCGGGGGCCGGTTCAAGCGGGCGGGCAAGGCGCAGGCGCAGGTGGTGGAGGGGCGGATCGGTCCCCCCGGACCGGCGAGCCGCCGGGTGGTCCTGGTGAAGCCGATGTCGTTCATGAACCTGTCCGGCGGGCCGGTGAACGCGCTGCGCGACTTCTACAAGGTGCCGCTGTCGAACATCGTCGCGGTGCACGACGAGCTGGACATCGACTACGGCGTGCTGCGGCTGAAGCTGGGCGGCGGCGACAACGGCCACAACGGGCTGAAGTCGATGACGAAGGCGATGGGTCAGGACTACCACCGGGTGCGGTTCGGGATCGGACGTCCGCCGGGCCGTATGCAGGTGGCCGACTTCGTGCTGAAGGACTTCTCCGCCGCGGAGCGCAAGGAGCTGGACTACTTCGTGGACCGGGCGGCCGACTCGGTGGAGTGTCTGCTGGCGGAGGGTCTGGAGCGGGCGCAAAGCGCGTACAACTCCTGACTTGTCCCCCCGCCGCACGCCCAGGAGTTGACCGGTCGTAGCGGCATGGCCAATGATCCCGGCCATGCCTGCCGCCACCGCCACTCGTTCCCGCCAGGCCTCCTTGGTCGCACTCCGGTTCGGACGGGTCGCGGCCATGGGCACGGTCGCGGTGCTGATCCTGATCGCGGGTGTGTGGGCCTCCTGGACCAGCGCGCCGTACGTGATGCTCACCAAGGGACGCGAACAGGGCACCGTCGAGGTGACGCGGTGCGACGGCGGCACGTGCACCGGGCCGTACACACCGGTCTCGACGGGGTCGACGGCCCGCGACCGGGTGGTGATCCACCACACCGCGGCGGTGCGCAAGGGGCAGACCTACAGCGTCGTCGTGAAGCCCGGGACGGACGAGGTGCTCCGCTCGGGCCCGGCCGGGATCCTGTACGCGTGGGCCCCGCTGGGCGGTGCGCTGCTGCTGGCCTCGGTGGTCGTGGCGGGCGGGCTGCGGCAGACCCGCGCGGCGTGGGTGCTGGCCGGGTCGGGGATCGCGCTGCTGACGGCGGCGTTCCTGGCGTTGTGAGCCGCCGGGCGTGAGGGTGCCCCCGGGACCGTACGGACCTTCGTACGCCCCGGGGGCACCTCCGCGCGGATCAGCCGGTGTTGCGCAGGCCGGCCGCCACGCCGTTGACCGTGAGCAGCAGGGCCCGGGCGAGCAGCGGGTCGGGGTCCTGGCCGGCCGCCGCCGCGTCACGCTGCCGCTTGAGCAGGGTGACCTGGAGGTAGGAGATCGGGTCGAGGTAGGCGTCGCGGATGGCGAAGGTCTGCCGGAGCACGGGCTGGGCGTCGAGGAGTTCGCTCTCGCCGGTGACGCGCAGCACCTCGCGCACGGTCAGCTCGTGCTCGGCCCGGATGGTGTCGAAGACGTGCCCCAGCTCGTCGGGGACGAGGGTGTCGACGTAGTGCCGGGCGATGCGCAGGTCGGTCTTGGCGAGGGTCATCTCGACGTTGGAGATGAAGTTGCGGAAGAAGTGCCACTGTCCGTGCATCTCGTCGAGCACGCTGTCGAGGCCCGCCTCGCGCAGCGCCTTCAGCCCGGAGCCCACACCGAACCAGCCGGGCACGATCTGCCGGGACTGGGTCCAGCCGAACACCCAGGGGATGGCGCGCAGTCCGTCGAGTCCGGCGCCGGAGTCGGGGCGGCGCGAGGGGCGCGAGCCCAGGTGCAGGTCGGCGAGCTGGTCCACGGGGGTGGAGGCGAAGAAGTACGCCGGCAGGTCGGGGTCCTCGACGAGCCTGCGGTAGGCGGCGTGGGCGGCGTTGGACACCACGTCCATCGCGGCGTCCCAGCGGGCCAGCGCCTCCACGGACTGGCGCGGGGCGGTGTGCAGGGCGGAGGCCTGGAGGGTCGCCGCGACCGTCAGTTCCAGGTTCTCCCGGGCCAGGGACGGGATCAGGTACTTGTCGGAGATGACCTCGCCCTGCTCGGTGACCTTGATCTCGCCCTCCAGCGTGCCCCAGGGCTGGGCGAGGATCGCGTCGTGGGTGGGGCCGCCGCCGCGGCCCACGGTGCCGCCGCGGCCGTGGAAGAGCCGCAGGCGTACGCCGTAGCGGTGGGCGACGTCGCGCAGGCGGCGCTGGGCGCGGTGGATCTCCCACTGGCTGGTGGTGATGCCGCCGAACTTGGAGGAGTCGGAGTAGCCGAGCATGACCTCCTGCACGTCGCCCCTGAGCGCGACCAGGCGCCGGTAGGACGGGTCGGAGAGCATGTCCTCCAGGATGGTGTCGGCGGCCTTGAGCTCGTCGGTGGTCTCCAGCAGCGGCACGATGCCGATCCGGGCCCAGCCGGCGTGCAGGTCGACGAGGCCGGCCTCGCGGGCCAGGACGGCGGCGGCGAAGACGTCGTCGGCGCCCTGGCACATGGAGATGATGTACGACTCGATCACCTCGGGCCCGAAGACACTCAGGGCCCGCTTGACGGTCTCGAAGACCCCGAGGGTCTTGGCACCGGCCGCGTCGACGGGGGCCGGGGTGGGGGCGAGCGGCCTCCTGGACCTCAGCTCCTTGGCGAGCAGCTTGGCGCGGTACTCGCGGGGCATGTCGGCGTAGCGCCAGGACTCCTCGCCGAGCCGGTCGAACAGCTGGCCGAGGGCGTGGTGGTGGGCGTCGGCGTGCTCGCGGACGTCCATGGTGGCCAGCTGGAGGCCGAAGGCGGCCAGGGTGCGGATGGTGCGGCCCAGCCGGCCGTCGGCGAACAGGCCGCCGCGGTTCTCGCGCAGCGAGGCCTGGATGATCCGCAGGTCGCGCAGGAGTTCGGCGGTGCCGAGGTAGTCGCGGCCCATCTCGTGCGGGGTGCCGGTGGCCAGGCGCTGCTTGGTGTTGACGAGCTTCTGGCGGATGCAGGTGGCCTTGAGCCGGTAGGGCTCCTCGGCGTTGAGCCGCTTGTAGCGGGGGCTGATCTCGGGCAGGTTCTCCAGGTCGGCGTGGAGCGACTGGAGCAGCTCGTCGGTGGCGCCGGTGTAGCGGATCGAGTTGGACAGGAAGCCGCGCAGCTCGTCGATCGTGTCGAGGGCGTCGTTGATGCCGTGCTCGTGCTGGAGGATCAGCACGTCCCAGGTGACCTCGGGCGTCACGTTGGGGTTGCCGTCGCGGTCGCCGCCGATCCAGGTGCCGAAGGTGAGGGGGCGGGTGTCGTCGGGCAGCCTGACGCCGACGCGCTCCAGTTCCGCGGTGAGGTCCTCCAGCACGTCGCCGACGGCGCCGGCGTGGAGTTCGTCGAGGTAGTAGATGGCGTTGCGGGACTCGTCGGCGGGTTCGGGGCGGACGACGCGGAGTTCGTCGGTCTGCCAGACGAGGTCGATGTTCTCCGCCAGCCGGGTGTCCAGGCGGCGGCGGTCGGACTCGACGACCGGGGCCTCCAGGAGCGCGGCGATGCGCCGGAGCTTGTTGAGCACCGAGCGGCGGGCGGCCTCGGTGGGGTGGGCGGTGAACACCGGGCGGACGTTGAGGTGCCGGACGGTCTCGCGCAGGTGTTCGGGGTCGGCGTCCTTGAGGCGGTCGGCGGTGCGGGCGAGCAGACCGCCCTCCGTGGCGCGCCGGGCGCGCAGTTCACGTCCGCGGTGCACCTGCTCGGTGACGTTGGCCAGGTGGAAGTAGGTGGAGAAGGCGCGGACCAGCTTGGCCGCGGTGTCCAGTTCGGTGCCGCGCAGCAGTTCGGCGGCGGCCTCACCGTCCTCTCGGGTAAGGCGGCGGACCTTCTCGACCAGGTCGAGGAGCTCGGGGCCTTCCTGCCGTACCAGGGCCTCTCCGAGGAGGTCACCCAATCGGCGGATGTCGGCGCGCAGCTCGGCGCTGGTCGTCGTCTGGTCGTCGGCACTGCTCACAGGTGCGGCTCCTTGCGGGTTGAAGCACGACTGGGAGGGGAACCCGGACGGGTGCCGCGCGGCTGCCGCCGCTTACGGGCCAGGTGTCCGGGAAGGAATTCTTCAGAGCGGACCGCGCTGTCCGACCGCCTCCAAGTCTAGGTGTCGCGGGGGACGCGCAGGCTAGGGGCTCTTGCCGCGGCGCGACGCGCTGCCATACTTACGACGCCGTAGGTTACGGAACCGTAGGGAGCTGACCGGTTCCCTGACCCGACAACCCGTCTCGACCCTCGACCCCACAGGGGACGCCCATGTCCACAAGCTCCGATGTGATCGACGACGCCCCGAAGGCGACCGACACCGCACTTCCCTCCGCCACCCTGGGAGGGGAGCAGAAGCGTTCGATCGAGCAGATCACGCTGCTGCTCTTCATCACCGTTCCGTTCCTGGCACTGCTCGCCGCGGTGCCGCTGGCATGGGGCTGGGGGGTGAGCTGGCTGGACCTCGGCCTGTTGGTCTTCTTCTACTTCCTCGGCTGCCACGGCATCACGATCGGTTTCCACCGGCACTTCACACATGGCTCGTTCAAGGCGAAGCGGCCCCTGAGGATCGCGCTGGCGATCGCGGGGTCGATGGCGGTCGAGGGACCCCTGGTCCGCTGGGTCGCCGACCATCGCAGGCACCACAAGTTCTCCGACCACGAGGGCGATCCGCACTCCCCGTGGCGGTACGGCGAGACGGTTCCGGCGCTGCTGAAGGGCCTGTGGTGGGCCCATGTCGGCTGGATGTTCGACGAGGAGCAGACGCCGCAGGACAAGTACGCCCCGGACCTGATCAAGGACCGGACCCTGCGGGCGGTCTCCCGCCAGTTCATCCTGTGGACGGCGCTGTCCCTGCTGCTGCCGCCGCTGATCGGCGGCCTGGTCACGATGTCGTGGTGGGGCGCGTTCACCGCCCTCTTCTGGGGCTCGCTGGTCAGGGTGGCGCTGCTGCACCACGTGACCTGGTCGATCAACTCCATCTGCCACGCGGTCGGCAAGCGCCCGTTCAAGTCGCGGGACCGCTCGGGCAACGTGTGGTGGCTGGCGATCCTGTCCTGCGGCGAGTCCTGGCACAACCTGCACCACGCCGACCCGACCTCGGCCCGGCACGGGGTGGAGCGCGGCCAGCTGGACTCCTCGGCCCGGATCATCCGCTGGTTCGAACAGCTCGGCTGGGCCTCCGACGTGCGCTGGCCGTCACGCTCGCGTATCGATTCCCGCCGCAACGACGGGGAGGGCGACTCCCGCCGCCGGAGGAAGACCGCCGAGGCGGCATGATTGACAGCGTGGCGACCGACTCCAGCACCCCCAGCAACGACAAGCCGCGGCGCACGCGCCGTACCCGTATGACCGGTGCCGAGCGCCGCCAGCAACTGCTGGAGATCGGTCGCACGCTGTTCGCGGCGAAGGGTTTCGAGGGCACCTCGGTGGAGGAGATCGCGGCCAAGGCCGGGGTCTCCAAGCCCGTGGTGTACGAGCACTTCGGCGGCAAGGAGGGCCTGTACGCGGTGGTGGTGGACCGCGAGATGCGGCGTCTGCTGGACATGGTGACCGGCTCGCTGACCGCCGGGCACCCCCGTGAGCTGTGCGAGCAGGCGGCCTTCGCCCTGCTGGACTACATCGAGGAGTACACGGACGGCTTCCGCATCCTGGTCCGCGACTCCCCCATCCCCCAGTCGACGGGTTCCTTCGCCTCCCTGATCTCCGACATCGCCACGCAGGTGGAGGACATCCTGGGCCGCGAGTTCAAGTCCCGCGGCTTTGACCCCAAGCTGGCCCCGCTGTACGCCCAGGCCCTGGTCGGCATGGTCGCCCTGACCGGCCAGTGGTGGCTGGACGTCCGCCGACCGAAGAAGGCGGAGGTAGCGGCCCACCTGGTGAACCTGGCCTGGCACGGCCTCGACGGCCTGGAGCCGCGGCCCCGGCTGATCGGGCACCGGAAGAACTGACATCACTCCAAGGAGTGAAACCAATAGACCGCAAGATTAACCTTGTGGCACGATTCGGGCATGACTGAGATTGCGATCAGCGCTGCCCGTTCCCAGCTCGGCGACCTGGTCCGCCGAGCGGCCCACAGCCGCGAGACCATCGCGCTCACCGACCACGGGCACGTGGCCGCGCTCCTCGTGTCTCCGCAGGTGATAGAGGATCTCGAGGACGCCCTGGCCGTCGCGGACTATCAGTTGCGCAAGGCTTCGGGCACGCTCGGGCCGGGCATCCCCCATGAAGAGGTCGGACGCATCCTCGGGCTTCGCCCGTGACCTACCGCATCATCTGGGAACCCGCTGCCACCGACCAGGCTGTCCGTTTCCTGAAGGAAGATCCCACAGGCCTCGCCGCCGTGTACGAGGCCGTCGACGCGCTCTCCGAGTCTCCACGACCCACCGGTTCCACGGCCTACGGTGTCAACGTCCGGCGCCTGCGCGTGGGCGGCTACCGCGTCCTCTACGTCATCGACGACGAAACGATCCACATCCTGGTCACGAACCTCGGGCGGACGGCGTGACCGCCTCCAGGAACTCCAGCCGGTTGCCCACCGGATCCTCGGAGTAGAAGCGGCGGTGACCCGGGAGGTTGTCGTCCCAGACGACCTGGGCGCCGTGCGCCGCGAGCCGGGCGGCGAAGGCCTCGATGGCCGTCACCCGCAGTCCCGGGTGGGCCTTCCTGGCGGGGCGGAAGTCCCGCTCGATGCCCAGGTGGAGCTGGACGGACCCGGCCTGGAACCAGCAGCCGCCGCGCGCGGCAAGGACCGGCGGCTTCGGGATCTCGGTCATGCCGAGCACACCGGCGTAGTACGCCCGCAGAGCGTCCTCGGAACCGGGCGGGGCGGCGAGCTGGACGTGGTCGAGGGCGGCGAGCATGCCTCAGGCCTCCTTGGTGGCGACGGCGAAGATGCGGCGGAAGGGGAACGGGGTGCCGTGCGGGCCGGCCGGGTAGGCCTCCCGCAGGGCGGCGCGGTACTCGGTCAGGAACCCCTCGCGGGCCGCGGGGTCGTCGGCGAGGGCGGTGAGGACGGGCCGCAGCCCGGTGCCCTGCACCCAGTCCAGGACCGGGTCCTCGCCGGTCAGCAGGTGGATGTACGTGGTCTCCCAGACGTCGGCCGCGCAGCTGAGGCCGGTCAGCCGCTCCAGGTAGGCCTCCGGGGCGAGCACCGCGTCCTCGTGGCGCAGGGTGTCCGCGAGCCGGTCGCGCCAGCGGGTGGAACCGGCGAGTTCGCGCATGAGCCGGTGGCTGGGGGCGGAGAAGTTGCCGGGGACCTGGAAGGCGAAGGTGCCGCCGGGACGCAGCCCCGCCACCCAGGCGGCGAAACGGTCCGGATGTCCGGGCACCCACTGGAGCGTGGCGTTGCTGATGATCAGGTCGTACGGCTCGCCGGGTGTCCAGCTGCGGACGTCGGCGGAGGTGAAGTCGAGGCGCCCGCCGCCGGGAGTGGGGCCCTGGTGGTCGACCACGGCCCTGCCGAGCATCGCCGGGGAGTTGTCGTAGCCGGTGATGTGCGCGGTGGGCCAGCGGTCGGCGAGCAGGGCGGTGACGTTGCCGGGGCCGCAACCGAGGTCGGCGATGCGGGGCCGGCCGCCGCTGGGGCCTCCCCCGCCCGAACGCGGTCGAGAGCCTTGGGGAAGCGCGGGGACGCGGGCGAGGAGGTCGATGAAGGGGCGGGCCCGGTGGCCGGCGTGACGCAGGTACTGGGCGGGGTCCCAGGCGGGGCTGTGGACGGACATGGCGGCCTCCTGGAGGTGCGGGGAGTCGGCGGCGGCTGCGCTCACCACTCTCCCCCGCGATTTATCTCGACGTCAAGAGGCTTGATGCCAAGAGACTTCATGTCGACACAACCACTACACTGATCGTCATGGAGGACGAGGTCGATCGGCTGGTCGCAGCGTGGCGCCGGGAGCGTCCGGACCTCGACGTGGAACCGCTCGAGGTGCTCAGCCGGGTGAGCAGGCTGGCCCGGCACCTGGACCGCGCACGCCGGCTTGCCTTCTCCGAGCACAGCCTGGAGCCCTGGGAGTTCGACGTCCTGACGGCGCTCAGGCGCGCGGGCTCGCCGTATCAGCTCTCCCCCGGGCAGCTGCTGACCCAGACGCTGGTCACCTCGGGCACGATGACGAACCGCATCGACCGGCTGGCCAAGAAGGGCCTGGTGGAGCGCCTCCCCGACCCCAGCGACCGGCGCGGCGTGCTGGTCCGCCTGACGGACGAGGGCCGGGACCGCGCCGACCGGTCCCTGGCCGGTCTCCTGGACCAGGAGCGCGCGCTGCTGGCCGAGCTGTCCTCCACACAGCGCACCGAACTGGCCGGCCTGCTGCGCCAGCTGACCGCCCCGTTCGACAACATCCCCGGCTGAGCGGCGGCGCCGGGTCAGGCGCTGCTGCTTTCCTCCACCCCGATCCGCCCGGCAGGCCCCAGGTCCGCCGGCCCCACCCCGGCCCGGCGGGCCAGTGCCACGGCGGCCAGGGTGGAGTGCACGCCGAGCTTGCCCAGGACGTTCTGCATATGGGTGCGCACGGTGTGCGGGGACAGGTACAGCCGCTCGGCGACGGCCTTGCGGCCCAGCCCCGCGACCATGCAGCGCAGCACCTCCCGCTCGCGCGGGGTCAGCGACTCCACCAGGCGCTCGCTCTCGGTGCGGTGCCTGCGGGCGGCGGTCAGCTCCCGCAGCACGCCGGTGAGCAGGGCGGGCGGCAGATGGGTCTCGTCGCGCAGGACTCCGCGGATGACGACGAGCAGCCGGGACAGGGAGCAGTCCTTGGCGACCCAGCCGCAGGCACCGGCCTGGAGGGCCAGCGCGGCGCGGCGCGGGTCGTCCTTCTCGGCGAGTACGACGGTCCGCACCCCCGGCTGGGCGCCCCGCACCCCCGCGACCAGGGAGATCCCGTCCACCAGGCCGTCCTCGTCGCCCTCCCGCACGGGAGCGGCGGGCCGGGCCCCGGGGACGTTGCCGCCGAGGTCGGCGTCGACGAGCACGACGTCGAAGCGGCGGCCCTCGGCGGCCGCCCGCTCCAGGCAGCGCAGCGCCGCCGGACCGGAGCCGGCCGCGGACACCTCCACGTCGGGCTCGGCGGCCAGAGCGGCGGCGAGCGACTCGGCGAAGATACGGTGGTCGTCGACGACCAGGACTCGGACACGAACCACTGAAAACCCCCTTCCCCACGCTCCTGGCAGAGCAGGGGAGTCTCCCATCGCCGGAGAGCGCCGAGCGCACGGGCCCGACGCCCTGGTTCGAGCACGGTCGCACGGCACGCGCCGCAGCGGCCCGCGGCCCCGCCCCGGTGTCCTGCCCGAGCCCTCTCGCCCCCCTGACCGGCACCGGCCCCCACCGGTGCCGCTCATCAGGGTACGGCCGACAGCCGGGAGGGGAAGGTAATTCGCAGAACTGACCGGCCGACGTGTTTAGGGTGTGCCGCATGTTTCGTATTGAGGCAGAAGTCGACAAAGCACGTCACGATCTGCTCCGCTCCCGCCTCCGCGACACGAACACGGCGGCCTCCCCGTTCATCGAGGCCCTGCGCAGAAGCCCCACCGTCCGAGAAGTCCCCCTCCATCTCTGGGCGTTGAACGACTCCGGCGACCTGGCGGGCGGTCTGGTGGGCCACACCTGGGCGACCTGGCTGCACGTGACCCACCTCTGGGTCGACGACCCCCACCGCGGCACGGGTCTCGGCTCCCGCCTGCTGACCCGCGCCGAACGGATCGCCCACCGCGACCGCGACTGCACCGCGGCCCGCCTGGAGACCTGGGACTTCCAGGCCCCCGGCTTCTACCGCAGACACGACTACAGGGTGGTCTGCGCGATCCCCGACTATCCGCCCGGGATCACCGAGTACACCATGATCAAACCCCTGCCCTGAGCCGCCGGTCGGGCCGCGGACGTCAGGCCAGCCGTCGCGCCCCCGCCGAGGGAACCGCCTCGAAGACACGTGGGGCGGTGTGGCCCGCCTTGGCGAAGGCCTCTTCCATCGCCTGGGTGAGGGCGGGGACTTCGGAGGTGTCGGTCAGGACGATCGCCGAGCCGCCGAAGCCGCCGCCGGTCATCCGGGCGCCGAGGGCGCCGGAGGCCACGGCCGTGTCGACGACCAGGTCCAGTTCCGGGCAGGAGACCCGGAAGTCGTCGCGCAGCGAGGCGTGTCCCTGGGTCAGGATCGGGCCGATCGCCCTGATGTCGCCCGACTCCAGGAGGGACACCACCCGTTCCGCCCGCTCGTTCTCGGTGACCACGTGGCGGACCAGCCGGGTCACCTCCTCGTCGCCGGCCAGGTCGGCCAGCGCCGCGTCCAGGCCGTCGTGGGCGATGTCGCGCAGGGCGTCCACGCCCAGCAGGGCCGCGCCCTTCTCGCAGCCGGCGCGGCGCCTGCCGTACTCGCCGTCGCTGTGCGCGTGCTGGACCCGGGTGTCGACGACCAGCAGGCACAGGTCCTCGGCGGCCAGGTCGAAGGGGATCTGGCGCTGGGACAGGTCGCGGGTGTCCAGGAACAGGGCGTGGCCCGTCTCGCAGCAGGCCGAGGCGGTCTGGTCCATGATGCCGGTGGGGGCGCCGACGTAGACGTTCTCGGCGCGCTGGCACAGGCGGGCCAGTTGCCAGCCCTTCAGGCCCAGGCCGTAAAGGTCGTTCAGGGCCAGGGCGACCACGACCTCCAGGGCCGCGGAGGAGGACAGTCCCGCGCCCGTGGGGACCGTCGAGGCGAGGTGGACGTCCGCGCCGGTCACCTCGTGGCCCGCCTCCCGCAGGGCCCAGACCACGCCGGCCGCGTAAGCGGTCCAGTTCCGGTCGGACTCCGGGGCGAGGTCGCCGACCCGCAGTTCCACGGGCCCTTCGGGCACGTCGGCCGAGTGCAGCCGCAGTACGCCGTCGTCGCGGCGTGCGACCGCGGCGGTCGTGACGTGCGGCAGCGCGAAGGGCATCACGAAGCCGTCGTTGTAGTCGGTGTGCTCGCCGATCAGGTTGACGCGGCCCGGCGCCGCCCAGACCCCCTCCGGAGCGGCGCCGTACAGCTCGGTGAAGCCTTCCTGGACCTCAAGTACCCCCACTTACCGCTCCCTTGCGATGTGCTGCGCGAACTCCCAGGCATCCGCGACGATACCCGCGAGATCCGTGCGCGACGGGTTCCAGCCGAGCCTTTCGCGGGCGGCCGAGGCCGAGGCGACCAGGACCGCCGGGTCGCCGGACCGGCGCGGGGCCACGACCTCCGGGACCGGGTGGCCGGTGACCCGCCGGACCGTCTCGACGACCTCGCGTACGGAGAAGCCGTTGCCGTTGCCGAGGTTGCACACCAGGTGCGTGCCGGGCCGGGCGGCGTCCAGGGCCAGCAGATGGGCCTCGGCGAGGTCGGCGACGTGGAGGTAGTCGCGCACGCAGGTGCCGTCCGGGGTCGGGTAGTCGTCGCCGTGGAGGGAGATCGCGTCCCGCCTGCCCTGGGCGACCTGGAGGACCAGCGGGATCAGGTGCGACTCCGGGTCGTGGCGTTCACCGCAGGCGCCGTAGGCGCCGGCCACGTTGAAGTAGCGCAGCGAGACCGCGCCCAGGCCGTGGGCCGCCGCCTCGCCGGCGATCATGTGGTCGACGGCGAGCTTCGAGGCGCCGTAGGGATGGGTGGGCCGGGTCGGGGCCGTCTCGACGATCGGGACCTGCTCCGGTTCGCCGTAGGTCGCCGCCGTGGAGGAGAAGACCAGCGTGCGCACGCCCGCCCCGCGCATCGCGGTGAGCAGGGCCATCGTGCCGCCGACGTTGTTGGCCCAGTACTTCTCCGGCTTCACCACCGACTCGCCCACCTGCGAGAAGGCGGCGAAGTGCAGCACCGCGGCGAAGGACGGGTCCAGCCACGTCGCGGCGTCCCGGACGTCGCCCTCGACGAAGGAGGCGCCCTCGGGCACGCCCTCGCGGAAGCCGGTGGAGAGGTCGTCGAGCACGACGACCTCGTGGCCGGCCTCCAGCAGGTGCTGGGCGACCACGCTGCCGATGTAGCCCGCGCCACCCGTGACCAGGTACTTCCGGCTCATGGACCCGCTACCTCCCGTAGCCGCTCGGCCGCTCGCTCCGGCGGCACGTCGTTGATGAACACGCTCATGCCGGACTCGGATCCCGCGAGGAACTTCAGCTTTCCGGTCGTACGGCGGATGGTGAAGAGCTCGAGGTGGAGCGCGAAGTCGTCGCGTGCGACGCCGTCGAACTCCTCCAGCGCGCCGAACGGCGCCTGGTGCCAGGCCGCGATGTACGGCGTCGGCGGGTCGCCTTCGCCGAAGAGCCGGTCGAAGCGCCTCAGCAGGTCCAGCTGGACCGCGGGGAACTCCGCGCGCGCCGCCTCGTCGAGTCCGAGCAGGTCGGGGACCCGGCGCCGGGGGTAGAGGTGGACCTCGTAGGGCCAGTGCGCCGCGTACGGCACGAAGGCCACCCAGTGATCACCCTCGACGACGACCCGCTCCCCGGCCAGCTCCCGCTCCAGGACCGCGTCGAAGAGGTTCTCCCCGCCGGTGGCCTCCTTGTGCGCCGCCAGTGAACGCAACGTCAGAGCGGTGCGCGGGGTGGTGAAGGGATAGGCGTAGATCTGCCCGTGCGGGTGCCCCAGTGTCACGCCGATCTCGGGTCCGCGGTTCTCGAAGCAGAACACCTGCTCCACACAGGGCAGTCGGGACAGCTCCGCGGTGCGGTCCGTCCACGCGTCCAGGACCAGCCGGGCCTGCTGCTCGCTCAGGTCGGCGAACGAGGCGTCGTGGTCGGAGGTGAAGCAGACGACCTCGCAGCGGCCCGCGTCGCCGGTCAGCGAGGGGAAGCGGTTCTCGAAGACCACCACGTCGTAGGAGGAGTCGGGTATCTCGCTCAGACGGTCGCCCCTGGAGGGGCACAGGGGGCACTCGTCGGCCGGCGGGTGGTAGGTGCGGCCCTGCCGGTGGGAGGCGACGGCGACCGCGTCGCCGAGCAGCGCGTCCCGGCGGACCTCGGAGCTGGTGACGGTCCGCTCCAGCGGGCGCCGGTCCACCGCGTCGCGCACGGTGTCGTCCCGCAGATCGAAGTAGATGAGCTCGCGACCGTCGGCCAGCCTGGTCGAGGTCTTCTTCACTGCCGGACTCCCTACTGGTCCCCGGGCCGGCCGCCCGCACCCCGCCCGCACCCAACTACCCAACACAATCAAACATAACAGTCCACAACCGACCACCCCTTCGCACATCACGATCGAACAAAGAACATCAACAAGAGGGTGCGACAACGGGACGGGACGGCGCGGACTCCTGCCGGGTCGGCCGCGGTGGGTGGCGGTCGTGGTCGCCCGCCCGGTGCGGAGAGCCGGGGACGGGCCGGGGTTACGGCAGCGGGCCCGCGCGGTCCAGCAGGCCGGTGCGGGCCGCCAGGGCCGCCGCCTCCAGCCGCGAGCCCACCCCGAGTTTCATCAGGACGCGTTGGACGTGGGTCCGGGCCGTGCTGGGGGCGATGCCCATGCCGGCCGCGATCAGGCGGGTGTCCTCGCCCTCGGCGACCCGGACCAGGACCTCCACCTCGCGCGGGGTGAGCATCCGCAGCAGGCGCTGGCCCTCGTCGTCCGGCGGGGCGGTGGGGTTCAGCAACTCACCGAAGGCGCCCTGGAGGAGCTGGGGGGCGACCGCGGCCTCGCCCGCCCTCGCCTTGATGATCGCCCGCTCGACGCCCTCGATGCGCTCGTCGTGGCGTACGTACCCCGACGCCCCCGCGGCGAAGGCGGCCGCGATGCCGCGCGGCGACGGAACCGGGCCGAGCACGACCACGGCGACCTGCGGACGCTCCCGCTTGATCTTCACCACCGGGTCGAAGGTGCCGGGCTCGGCCGGTGTCGCCGTGCCCAGCAGGCACACCTCCGGCGCGCGGTTGACCACCAGGTCCGCCGCGCCCGCGGCCGGCGCCGCGGCGGCGAGCACCCGGTGTCCGCGCAGCTTCAGAGCCGAGGCCAGCGCCTCGGCCAGTAGCCGGTGGTCGTCGACCACCATGAGCCGCACTCCCATCGAGCCCCCCAGTCCCCACGGTTGTCCACGACCGCCCGGGCGGCGGCCCCCCGGCACGCCCCCCCGTCATGCCCCCGGAAGCTACACGCTTGTTCGACGTCGCGCTGCCCCTACCGTCGAGAAGTGCCCCGGATCGGCGGACTTTTTCGCATTCCTCGCATTCAAAACTCATTTCGAGGGTCATGCGGGGCCGCACGGCCGGTACGCGGACGGCCCCGTCCCCGGGCGGGGACGGGGCCGTCTCGTTCCGGCCGTGCGGCGGGTCAGCCGCCCGTTCCGAAGGCCAGCGCCAGGTAGTCCTTGCCTTCGGACGAGGACGACGGCTTGCGGGCGTAGACCGACGCCATGTAGAGGTGGCCCTGGGAGTAGAGGTACTCCGCGCGGTCCGGGAGCATCGAGGTCTCCGCGTCGCGCACGTCCCGCGAGGCCGGGTTCTCCAGCAGCTTGGTCTCCTTGAAGCTGCTGCCGTCGACGCTGACGATCTGGCCGCCCTTGTCGTAGGGCGGGCTCTTGTAGGCGATGACGTCGGCGCCGTCCATGCGCAGCGGGATGATGTGGTACCCGTCACCCGCGTCGGCGCGTTGACCGGTCTGCTTGCCGGTGCCGAGGTCGAACGCGACGATCTCGTTGGTCTTGCGGAACGCCTCGCTGCCGTCGTGGTCCTCGGTGGGCACGTACAACCGGTCGTTGCCGACCGCGAGGCCCCGGCAGTCCTCGACCTTGCTGATGCCGTCGCAGCGGGCCGCGTAGGTGTCACCGGGCGCCGAGATGTGGGCGCGCAGCTTGCCGGTCTGGTTGTCGATGGAGAAGAAGTCCGAGATGCCGCTGCCGTCGCCCGCGCTGTGGCCGACGTCGGCGGCCACGACGAGCGGATCGGTCGAGACGATCGCGGCGTACTCGATGCCCTGCGACATCTTGTACTCCGAGATCACCTTGCCGGACTTCGGGTCGAGCGTCTGAATGCCCAGCTGACTCTGCTCGCTCTGGCCGCACTTGCGCACCGCGACCAGCTTCGCCCCGCCGCCGTAACCGTTGTCGTAGCAGGTGTCGGCCGCCTTCGGGGCCCACAGGGCCTTGCCGTCCGCGATGTCGAAGGCGGCACCGCCGCTGGTGCCGCCCACGGCGACCGTGGTGCCGCTGACGGTGACGTTGTCGAACCGGATGAGCTGGTCACCGGACTTGGCGGTCTGCGTCCACAGCTTCTTGCCGGCGTCGAGGTCGATGGCAGCGACCTGGCTGCAACCGTGCGTGGGCTGGTCCTCGGTCGGCATGGCGGGCTCGTAGACGATCGCCGTCCGGTCGTCCGAGGTGGTGTGCAGGCTGGCCTCGCACACCGGGCCGGGCAGCTTGACCGTCCACAGCTTGGTGCCCTTGTCCCGGTCGTAGCCGACGACCTCGGCGACGCCGCTCTTGACGTACGCCTTGTCGGTGAGCCAGGAGCCGCTGGTGGTGACCAGGTCGCTCACCTCGGGCATGGGCACCTGGTAGAGGACCTTGGCGGCCGGGTCGGACGGCACCTTCTCCGTGCCGCCGGTGGCGGACTTCCCGTCGCCTTCCTTGCCGCCGGTGCCGCCGCTGGAGTTCGCGGTGTCCTGCTTGCCGCCGTCGGACCTGTTCGCGTACCAGATGCCGGTGCCGATGATCAGCGCGATCACGATCACGGTCGAGACGATCATCAGCAGTTCCGCGCTGACCTTCCGGCCACCGCCGGACTGTCCGACCTGCGGCTGCGTCGGCACGGTCGGCGGCTGGGCGGGATAGCCGTACCCGGACTGCGGGGCGCCGTACGGGTTCGGCTGCGCGGTGGGAGGCTGGGCGTAGGAGTTCGGCTGCCCTCCCGGGTAGCCGTAGCCGTAGCCGGACTGCTGCGGCGGTCCGGCCGGGGGTGGTGTCCGCGGGGCGCCCTGCGGCGGCTGCGGCGCCTGCGGGTAGCCGTAACCCGGCGCCGGCTGCGGGGACTTGGCGAGGCCCGGACCGCCGGCGGGCGGCGTCTGCGGGGGCGGTCCGGGCTGCGGCGGCTGGTCCTGGGGCGAACCGAAACCGCCGGGCTGCGGCGGCTGCTGGGGAGGCGGGGGCGGCTGGGTCATGACGGGATGCACCTCGGGGAAGCGGAGGGAGGACGGGACGACGGGGAGGCCGGGGGCCGCAACGGCGTGCGGTGCCGGCCGCGTGACGCGGCCGGCACCGGCTCACTTGCCGTAGGCGAGCATCAGCTTCTCCTTCGAGTCGGCCTTTCCGTTCAGCCGGGTGGTGGAGATGTAGAAGCGCCCGTCGACCCAGTCGACGGCTCGCGAGAAGAAACCTCGCTCGATCGACGAGGTGCCCTCCGGGGTCTGGAGCAGCTTCACCGGAGTGTGCGCCGATCCCGCCGTCGCGATGGACACGATCTGGCCGCCCGCGTCGTACGACGGCTCGACGTACGCGACGAGCTGCCCGTTCTCCACCTTGAGCGGCAGCATCGAGGTGTCCGTCGGGGACTTCACGCGCCACTTCTCCTTGCCGGTGGCGAGGTTGATGGCGACGATCTCGTTGGCGCCGGTGGTGACGTCGGAGGGCAGGTAGAGGGTGTCGCCCTCGGACGCGACCGCGGTGCAGTTCTGCAGGTCACGGATGAAGAAGTCGAAGCCGTCGCACTGGGGGTTGAAGTTCGTCTTGGAGTCGACCTGGGAGCGGGTGGAACCGCCGGTGGTCAGCGTCGAGATGTTCCAGTGCTTCTTGTCCTTGTCCGTCGAGTAGATGACCACCGGGTCGACGGAGAAGACCCGCCGGACCTCCCAGTCCTTGGGGATCGGTCGGGTCCACAGGACCTTGCCGGTGGCCGGGTCGAGCTCCTGGACCTCGTCGTGCTCGTTCGACGTGCCGGCACCGCAGCCCGCGACCTGGATCAGCCGGGTGCCGCCTGCGTAGCCGTCGGGGTAGCAGGCCTGGCCGTACCTCTGCTTGTCGTAGAGCTTCTTGCCGGTGTCGATGTCGTACGCCGTGCCCGACTGCGAACGGCCCACCACCAGGGTCTTGCCCGACACGGTCAGCACGACGTTGACCGCGCTGTCGAAGAGTCCGCCGTCCTCGATCTGGCCGCTCCAGCCCTTCTCTCCGGTGTTCAGGTCGAGCTGCTGCATCTGATTGCACTTGGCGCGGTCGCTGCTGCCGCTCATGTAGACCACGACCACCTTGTCGTCGGCCGTCTTCTGCGGAGTCACCGCGCAGATCTTCTCCGGGAACGTGATCGGTTCCCAGGGGGCCTTGCCGTCAGCGACGTTGAAGGCGAAGACCTGCTTGTAGGCCGCCTTGACCGCCACCTTGTCGGTGATCCACATGCCGGGCGCGTCGGCACCGCTACCGGGCGCGGCGGGCGCCTCCTTGTACCAGAGCACCCTGGCCTCGCCGGACTTGCGGCCCGCGTTGAGGTCGCCGTCGTCCCCCTTGCCGTCGCCGCTGCCGTCCCCGGGGTTGACCGGGGCGTCGGAGGCGGCGGAGTTCGAGGGCTTCGCGTCGCCGCTCGGGTCGGCAACCGGCTTCTTGCCGTCGTCGCCGCTGACGGCCCACACGGTGACGCCCACGGCGAGCACGACGGCGACCGCGGCGCCGATGATGGCCGCGGTCCTGCCCTTGAACGGGCTGCCGGAGCCGCCGGAGGGCGGGGTGCCGGGCGCGCCCGCGAAGGGCTGCTGCTGCGGATAGCCGTAGCCGGGCTGCTGCCCGTACGGCCCCGGCTGCTGCGGCTGCCCGTACGGACCGGGCGCGGCGGGCGCGCCGTAGGGGCCGGGCTGGGCGTAGGGCCCGGGCTGCTGCGGGTAGCCGTAGCCGGGCTGGGGCTGCGGCGGTCCCGCGGGCGGGGGCGGCGGGGTCTGCGGCGGCTGGGCCGGGGGCGGGGGCGTGCCCTGGGGAGCACCGAAACCACCCTGCGGCGGCGGGGCCTGCGGGGCACCGAAACCACCCTGCGGCGGCGGGGCCTGCGGGGCACCGAAACCACCCTGCGGCGGCGGGGCCTGCGGGGCACCGAAACCACCCTGCGGCGGCGGGGCCTGCGGGGCACCGAAACCACCCTGCGGCGGCGGGGCTTGCGGGGGCCCGAAGCCGCCGGACTGCGGCGGCTGGTCCTGCGGTTGCGGCGGCTGATCCTGCGGTGCTCCGAAACCGCCCTGGGGCGGCCGGCTGGGCGGCTGAGACATCAGCGCGCTTCCCCCTCATTCACTGCTTTTTAGCCACGCCCTGAGGTACTCGACGCACCCAGAGCCGCCCGGGACAGTCCCCGGACGGCTCATTCTTATCACTCGCAACCTGCCCGCCACCGGCCCCCGCCGCTCCCTGTTCCCAAGGGAGGACCGGCCCGTGACGCGCCCGTTATGCGTGGTGGACGCGGAGGATCTTCCCTCCAGAAAACCGCCACGCCTCGTTCACACGGCGCGTTCACCCGCCCCGGACGCGCCCGCCCGCACCGCCTACGCGTCCTCGGCGAGTTCGAGCCAGCGCATCTCCAGTTCCTCCCGCTCCCCGGTCAAGGCGCGCAGCTCGGCGTCGAGTTCGGCGACCTTCGCGAAGTCGGTGGCGTTCTCGGCGATCCTCGCGTGCAGCGTGGACTCCTTCTCGGACACGCGGTCCAACTGCCGCTCGATCTTCTGCAGTTCCTTCTTCGCGGCGCGCAGTTCGGCGGCGCTCCGCTCGGGCGCGCCCTGCTCGGCGGCGGGCGCCGGGACCGGTGCGGCGGCCGCGGCCTGCTGCTCCATCCGCTGCCGCCGTTCCAGGTACTCGTCGATACCGCGCGGCAGCATCCGCAGCGTGCCGTCGCCGAGGAGCGCGTACACCGTGTCGGTGGTGCGCTCGACGAAGAAGCGGTCGTGGGAGATGACGACCATCGAGCCCGGCCAGCCGTCGAGGACGTCCTCGAGCTGGGTGAGGGTCTCGATGTCGAGGTCGTTGGTGGGCTCGTCGAGGAAGAGCACGTTGGGCTCGTCCATGAGCAGGCGCAGCAGTTGCAGCCGCCGCCGCTCACCGCCGGACAGGTCGCCCACCGGCGTCCACTGCTTCTCCTTGCCGAAGCCGAACGTCTCGCACAGCTGCCCGGCGGTCATCTCCCGCCCCTTGCCGAGGTCCACGCGCTCGCGCACCTGCTGCACGGCCTCCAGGACCCGCCAGTCGGGGTCGAGTTCGGCGACCTCCTGGGAGAGATAGGCGAGCTTGACGGTCCTGCCGACGGCGATCCGCCCGCCGGAGGGCTGTGCCTCGCCCTCGGTACGGGCGGCGTCGGCCATGGCCCGCAGCAGGGAGGTCTTGCCGGAGCCGTTGACGCCGACGAGACCGATCCGGTCGCCCGGCCCGAGCTGCCAGGTGACGTGCTTGAGCAGCACCTTCGGCCCGGCCTGGACGGTGATGTCCTCCAGGTCGAAGACCGTCTTGCCGAGGCGGGAGGAGGCGAACTTCATCAGCTCGCTGCTGTCGCGGGGCGGCGGCACGTCGGCGATCAGCTCGTTGGCGGCCTCCACCCGGAAGCGGGGCTTGGAGGTGCGGGCGGGGGCGCCGCGCCGCAGCCAGGCCAGCTCCTTGCGGATCAGGTTCTGCCGCTTGACCTCCTCGGTGGCGGCGATCCGCTCGCGCTCGGCGCGGGCGAAGACGTAGTCGGAGTAGCCGCCCTCGTACTCGTACACCGCCCCGCGCTGCACGTCCCACATCCGGGTGCAGACCTGGTCGAGGAACCACCGGTCGTGGGTGACGCACACCAGCGCGGAGCGGCGCTCGCGCAGGTGCCGGGCCAGCCAGGAGATGCCCTCGACGTCGAGGTGGTTGGTGGGCTCGTCCAGGACCAGCAGGTCCTGCGCCTCGATGAGCAGCTTGGCCAGCGCGATCCGCCGGCGCTCACCGCCGGACAGCGGTCCGATGACGGTGTCGAGGCCCTTGGGGAAGCCCGGCAGGTCGAGCCCGCCGAACAGTCCGGTCAGGACGTCCCTGACCTTGGCGTTGCCCGCCCACTCGTGGTCGGCCATGTCCCCGATGACCTCGTGGCGGACGGTGGCCGCCGGGTCGAGGGAGTCGTGCTGGGTGAGCACCCCGATCCGCAGTCCGCCGGAGTGCGTGACCCGTCCGGTGTCGGCTTCCTCCAGCCTGGCCAGCATCCGGATCAGGGTGGTCTTGCCGTCACCGTTGCGCCCGACGACCCCGATCCGGTCCCCTTCGGACACACCGAGCGAGACGCCGTCGAGCAGGGCGCGCGTGCCGTACACCTTGCTGACGTTCTCGACATTGACCAGGTTGACGGCCATTTCACTCCTGTGCGCGGGGGTCGGTCAGCTTTCTAGCGTAGGGCCTCGCGGATGAGGGGCGACGCGCGAGGGGATCGTCACCCTTTGTGATGACGTGATCAGGAACGGGCCGCTACCGTGGAGGGCAGGCAGCAGGATCCCGTCCATGGGAGGAACCATGACCGCCGAGTCCGTAGAGCACCGCGTCCACTGGCCGGTGCCGCCGCTGGACGGCTACACCGTGGACGACCTGTTCACGCTGCCGGATCTCCCGCCGCACACCGAGCTGATCGACGGGAGCCTGGTTTTCGTGAGTCCGCAACGCCGTTTCCACGGCAATGTGATCGACTTGCTCGTCAATGGCCTGCGCAGCAGTCTCCCTGACGAATTCAGGGTCAGCCGGGAAATGACGGTGATCCTCGACAAACGCAACGGTCCCGAACCCGACGTGAGCGTGTTCCGAACCGGCGCGATCACTGGACCGGGCCAGACGAGCTACCAGGCCGAGGACATCCTGCTCGCCGTCGAGGTCGTCTCTCCGGATTCGGAGTCCCGCGACCGCACGACCAAGCCGCAGAAATACGCCACCGCGGGAATCCCGAACTTCTGGCGCGTCGAAGAGAACGGAGCGACCGGCAGGCCCGTCGTCCACGTCTACGAACTCGACCCGGTGACGAAGGCATACGTGCACATGGGCATGCACCGCGAGCGGATCAAGGTCGACAAGCCCTACGCCATCGACATCGACCTGACGGCCATCGACGGGCTCTGAGCCGCACGGCCCCGTCAGAGCACCATCGCCCCCGGCGCGGGCGCCGACGCCGTACGCACCGAACGGCATGTCCCTGACGCCCGCAGCGCCTCGGCCACCGCGGACGCCGACTCCACGTCCGCCACCAGGAACGCCGTCGTCGGCCCCGACCCCGAGACCAGGCCCGCCAGAGCCCCCGCCGCGCGGCCCGCCGCGAGGGTGTCCGCGAGGGACGGGCGCAGGGAGAGCGCCGCGGGCTGGAGGTCGTTGGAGAGCGCGGCGGCGAGGGCGGCGGTGTCGCCCTTCTCCAGCGCGGCCAGCAGGTCCTCGGAGGCGACCGGCTCCGGAATGTCCGTGCCCTCGGCGAGCCGGTCGAACTCGCGGAACACCGCAGGCGTGGACAGCCCGCCGTCGGCCATCGCGAACACCCAGTGGAAGGTGCCGCCGACCTCCAGCGGACGCAGCTTCTCCCCGCGCCCGGTGCCCAGCGCCGCCCCGCCCACCAGACTGAACGGCACATCGCTGCCCAACTCGGCGCAGATGTCGAGGAGTTCGTCGCGGGAGGCGTTGGTGCCCCACAGCGCGTCACAGGCCACCAGCGCGCCCGCGCCGTCCGCGCTGCCGCCCGCCATGCCCCCGGCGACCGGGATGTCCTTGGCGATGTGGAGGTGCACGGCGGGGCTGCGGCCGTACCGCTCGGCGAGGACGAGGGCCGCGCGGGCCGCGAGGTTCGTACGGTCCAGCGGGACCTCGCCGGCGTCCGGGCCCGCGCAGGTCACCCGCAGCTCGTCGGCCTCGGTGACCGTGACCTCGTCGTACAGGCCGACCGCGAGGAAGACGTTCGCCAGGTCGTGGAAGCCGTCGGGGCGGGCGGCGCCGACCGCGAGCTGGGCGTTGACCTTGGCCGGGACGCGTACGGTGACGCTCACTTACCGGTCTCCTTGTGTTCGGCGTGCTCGGCGATCCGTGCGAACTCCGCCACCGTCAGGGACTCGCCCCGCGCCTGCGGGGAGACCCCGGCGGCGACCAGGGCCGCCTCCGCCGCCGCGGCCGACCCGGCCCATCCGGCGAGCGCGGCCCGCAGCGTCTTGCGCCGCTGCGCGAAGGCCGCGTCGACGACCGCGAAGACCTCGCGCTTGGTGGCGGTGGTCGCGATCGGTTCCGTGCGCCGGACCAGGGACACCAGTCCGCTGTCGACGTTCGGCGCGGGCCAGAAGACGTTGCGGCCGATGGCCCCGGCCCGCTTGACCTCGGCGTACCAGTTGGCCTTCACGGACGGCACGCCGTACACCTTCGAGCCGGGCGCCGCGGCGAGCCGGTCGGCGACCTCCGCCTGCACCATCACGAGGGTGCGCTCGATGCTCGGGAAGGTGTCGAGCATGTGCAGCAGGACGGGCACGGCCACGTTGTAGGGGAGGTTCGCGACCAGGGCGGTGGGCGCGGGGCCCGGCAGCTCGGTGACGTGCATCGCGTCGGAGTGGACCAGCGCGAACCGGCCGGCGCGCTCCGGCATGCGGGCGGCGACGGTCGCGGGCAGCGCGGCGGCGAGTACGTCGTCGATCTCGACGGCGGTGACCCGGTCGGCGGCCTCCAGCAGGGCGAGGGTGAGGGAGCCGAGCCCCGGGCCGACCTCGACGACCACGTCCTCGGGGTGGACGTCGGCGGTACGGACGATACGGCGGACCGTGTTCGCGTCGATCACGAAGTTCTGGCCGCGTTGCTTGGTGGGGCGTACGCCGAGCGCGGCCGCCAGTTCGCGGATGTCGGCGGGGCCCAGGAGGGCGTCGGGGGCGGGGCTGCTCACGGCACAAGGGTACGGGGGCGCGGACGACGCGATCGCCACGGCCGCCCAGAACCCGGCGGAGCGCCCGTGGATGCGCTCAGTAGTCGAAAACGCGGGCCGTGTTGGCCCCCAGCGCCGTCGCCAGGGCGTCCTCGTCGATGCCGCGCACGGCGGCCATCGCACGCACCGTGACCGGAACGAGGTACGGGGCGTTGGGTCGTCCGCGGTACGGCGCCGGGGTCAGGAAGGGCGCGTCGGTCTCCACCAGGACCAGCTCCAGCGGGGCGACGGCGAGGGCGTCCCGCAGGTTCTGGGCGTTCTTGAAGGTGACGTTGCCGGCGAAGGACATGTAGTAGCCGGCGCGGGCGCACACCTCGGCCATCTCCGCGTCGCCCGAGTAGCAGTGGAACACCGTCCGCTCGGGGGCGCCCTCCTCCTTGAGGACGCGCAGGACGTCGGCGTGGGCGTCCCGGTCGTGGATGACGAGGGTCTTGCCGTGCCGCTTGGCGATCTCGATGTGGGCGCGGAAGGACCGCTCCTGCGCCGCCTTGCCCTCGGGGCCGGTGCGGAAGTAATCGAGCCCGGTCTCGCCGACACCCTTGACCTGGGGCAGCGCGGCCAGCCGGTCGATCTCGGCCAGGGCCTCGTCCAGCCCGGCGTCCCCGCCCGGCTCGCGCGCACCCTGCCGCGACCAGCCGTCGGGGTCACCGTGGACAATGCGCGGAGCCTCGTTCGGGTGCAGGGCGACCGTCGCGTGGACGCTGTCGTACGCCGCAGCCGTCTCGGCGGCCCACCGCGACCCGTTGAGGTCGCAGCCCACCTGGACGACGGTCGTCACACCCACGGACGCGGCCTTGGCCAGGCCTTCCTCGACCGTGCCCGACTGCATGTCGAGGTGGGTGTGGGAGTCGGCGACCGGTATCCGGAGCGGCTCCGGAAGCGGGGGCGCCGCGTTCTTGTCGGCGTTCGAAGGCATGCCCCGATCCTACGGAACGGGCGGGTTCTCATCGTTCGCCGCGTTCGCCGTTCGCCGGCGCTCCTCAGCCCGCCTTGCGGTGGAAGGGGTGCAGCAGGTCCGACAGATGCCAGTGGTGCCCGTCCGCGTCGGTGTGGCCGGTGTGGGCGTCCTGCCCCTGGTCCACCGCCTCCTCCCCCGGCGGGGGCGTCTCCAGCCGGTCCGCCACCGGTGCCGACGGAAGGTGCCGCGGCTCCTCGTGCCGGTGGAGATGGCTCTGCGCGGACGACACCCGGCCGGCCCGCATGATCCGGACGACGTGACCGTCGCAGTTCTGGCAGTTCGGCCGGCTCAGCGGGGACGGCACGACACGGCCCTCCACCACGTACCGCACGCACGGGTTGCCGTCGCCGTCCGTGTAGTGCTCGATCTCGTACGACTGCTCCCACCCGTGCCCGCACCGCATGCAGGCGAAGGAGTAGGACTCGTTGACGACGGCGGTGGCCGTACCGCGGCGGCCCTCCCGCCACGTGCTGTCGCTCATGCCAGCTCCTCGTGTCCGCTGGACAAAAGGGACGGTTGCCGTCCCGCCACCCAGTGAACTCCTCCGCCGTCCGTCCTGCACAAGGCCTGGGGAGTGTTGGCGGCGTTTTGGGCCCCGCTTGCCAAAGGGTCCCTCCGACGGCCGCCGCCGCTTTGCCTTCCCGGACGGCTCTTTGCCGCCCCATGGGGCGGCCGCTCATGAGAGATGCGCCCTGCTCAGAGCGGGTGTGAGCGAGGTCTCACGCCCCCGCGCGCTTGGCGGCGACCACCGCGTCGAACACCTCACGCTTGGGCACCCCGGCCTCGACCGCGACCGCCGCGATGGCCTCCTTGCGACGCTCCCCGGCCTCCTCGCGCACCCGCACCCGGCGCACCAGCTCCTCGGCGCCGATCTCCTCGGGCCCCTTCTCGGGCGCCCCCTCGACCACGACGGTGATCTCACCGCGCACGCCCTCGGCGGCCCACGCGGCCAGCTCCCCGAGCCCGCCGCGCCGCACCTCCTCGTAGGTCTTGGTCAGCTCCCGGCACACGGCGGCCCGACGCTCGGCGCCGAACACCTCGGCCATCGCGGCCAGCGTGTCGTCGAGCCGGTGCGGGGCCTCGAAGTAGACGAGCGTGCGCCGCTCCTGTGCGACCTCCCGCAGCCGGGACAGCCGCTCGCCCGCCTTGCGCGGCAGGAACCCCTCGAAACAGAACCGGTCGACCGGCAGCCCGGACAGCGCGAGCGCGGTGAGCACGGCGGACGGGCCCGGTACGGCCGTCACCCGGACGTCCCGCTCCACGGCGGCCGCGACCAGCCGGTAGCCCGGATCGGACACGGACGGCATGCCCGCGTCCGTCACCAGCAGCACACGCGCGCCGCCGAGCAGCTCCTCCACCAGCTCCGGCGTGCGGGCGGACTCGTTGCCCTCGAAGTACGACACGACGCGCCCCCTGGGGGTGACGCCGAGCGCCTGGGTGAGTCGGCGCAGCCGCCGGGTGTCCTCGGCGGCGACCACGTCCGCGCCGGCCAGTTCCTCGGCGAGCCGGGGCGGCGCGTCCTGGACGTCGCCGATGGGGGTGCCCGCCAAAACAAGGGTTCCAGTCACGCGGCCCATCCTCTCAAGTGTCGTCACGGACGAACGCGTCCCGGCCGGTACCGGCCATGCGCGGGACTCACACACAACGGTTCCCTACGATGGCGCGGTGACCAGTACCGCGTCCCACACGGACACCCGACAGGGCCCGGCCCCGCACGACCAGCGGCCGACGTGGCAGCAGCGCCTGCGCCGCTTCGGCTACTCCGCGGGGCCCGCGAACGGCGACGTCGGCGTCGTCGACCGTCTGGTGCCGCCGTATGCGCGGCCCGGCGAGCGCCTGTGGGCGGCCCTCGGCATCCCGCGAACCCTCGCCGACCGGATCGTCCGCTGGTCGGGCTGGGGCGGTCCGCTGCTGGTCACGCTGGTGGCGGGCGTGCTGCGGTTCTGGAACCTGGGCAGCCCGAAGGCGGTGATATTCGACGAGACGTACTACGCCAAGGACGCGTGGGCGCTGGTCCACCGCGGCTTCGAGGTCAACTGGGACAAGAACGCCAACGATCTGATCCTCAAGACCGGCGGGCACATCCCCATCCCCTCGGACGCGGCCTATGTCGTGCACCCGCCGGTCGGCAAGTACGTGATCGGCCTCGGCGAGCTGCTCTTCGGGTTCAACCCGTTCGGCTGGCGCTTCATGACGGCCCTGCTCGGCACGCTGTCGGTGCTGATGCTGTGCCGGATCGGCCGGCGTCTGATGCGTTCCACCTTCCTCGGCTGCCTGGCGGGCGCGCTGATGGCGGTGGACGGCCTGCACTTCGTGATGAGCCGGACCGCGCTCCTCGACGGCGTGCTGATGTTCTTCGTGCTGGCCGCCTTCGGCTGCCTGCTGATCGACCGCGACCGGACCCGGGCAAGGCTCGCCGCGGCGCTCCCGGCCGACGCCGACGGACGGGTGCGGCCCGACGCGCACACGGCCGAGACGACCCGCCTCGGCCTGCGCCCGTGGCGCTGGGCGGCGGGCCTCATGCTGGGCCTGGCGTTCGCCACCAAGTGGAACGGCCTGTACATCCTGGCCGCGTTCTGCGTGATGGCCGTGCTGTGGGACGTCGGCGCCCGCAAGGTGGCCGGCGCCTGGCGCCCGTACACGGCCGTGCTGAAGCGGGACACCGGCATCACGTTCCTGGCCACCGTCCCGGTCGCGATCGCCGTCTACCTGGTCTCCTGGATCGGCTGGATCCGCTCCCCCGCCGACGGCAGCGGCGGCTACTTCCGCGACTGGGCCGCGACCGACGGCAAGGGCGGCAGCTTCACCTTCCTGCCGGACTGGCTGCGCAGCCTGTGGCACTACGAGCACGAGGTCTACAAGTTCCACGTCGGCCTGTCCTCGCCGCACAACTACCAGTCCAACCCGTGGAGCTGGATCGTCGACGGCCGCCCGGTGTCGTACTTCTACGAGTCGCCCTCCCCCGGCACGGCGGGCTGCCCCGCGGACACCGCCGGCAAGTGCGCCCGTGAGGTCCTCGCCATCGGCACGCCGATGCTGTGGTGGACGGCCTGCGCCGCGCTGGTGTACGTGCTGTGGCGCTGGTTCTTCCGCCGCGACTGGCGCGCGGGCGCCATCGCCTGCGGCGCCGCCGCCGGCTACCTGCCCTGGTTCCTGTACCAGGAGCGCACGATCTTCTTCTTCTACGCCGTCGTCTTCCTGCCCTTCCTCTGCCTGGCGGTGGCGATGCTGATCGGCGCGATCGTGGGTCCGCCCGGCTCCTCGGAGACCCGCCGCGGCGCGGGCGCGATCGGCGCGGGCGCCCTGGTCCTGCTGATCATCTGCAACTTCGTCTATTTCTGGCCGCTCTACACGGGCACCGCAATTCCCATCGATTCATGGCGTTCGCGTATGTGGCTGGATACCTGGGTCTGATCAGCCCGCTGATCTCTGTTCGGACAACATCGGAAAACAGCACGCACGTTTTCCCCTTCTGCCACTTACAGTGCGGTGGGTTCATGAACGGGGAGGGGGCGCATTCATGCGCAAGGGGACCAAGATCGCTGTCGTCGGCGGGGTGTTCGCCGCGTTGGTGGGCGGGGCCGGGTACGGGGCGTACAACTTCGTGTCCGCGCTGAGCGGGAACGCCGGCACCAACACCCACACGGTCTCCGGCAGCGGGCCGGCGCCCGTGCGGACCGGGCCGCCGAGCCGGGACGAGGTGAAGGAGACCTCGACGAGGTTCTTCGCGGCCTGGGAGAAGAACGAAGCGGCCGAGGCCGCGTCGTACACGGACTTCCCCGAGGCGGCCGAGCAGCTGCTCACGGCCTACGGTCACGACGCGCACATCACCGATGTGAAGATCACACCCAAGGCCGCCTCCGGGACCACCGTGCCCTTCTCGGTCAAGGCCACCGTGTCGTACGGCGGGAAGTCCAAGCCGCTGGCCTACGACAGCCGTCTGAGCATCGTGCGGGGCGTGTCCACCCACCAGCCGCTGGTCGACTGGCAGCCCTCGGTCGTCCACCCCGACCTGGTCAAGGGCGACACCCTCGTCACCGGGGGGTCGGCGTCCCCGCCGATCGAGGCCGTCGACCGCGACGGCGTCGTGCTGACCAAGGAGAAGTATCCCTCGCTCGGGCCGATCCTGGACGAGCTGCGGGCCAAGTACGGGGAGACGGCGGGCGGCGAGGCGGCGGTCGAGCTGAGCATCCGGCACGAGGACTCCGGCGCCGCCGACACCCCGCTGGTCACCCTCGCCAAGGGCCGGCCGGGCAAGCTGCACACCACCCTCAGCGCGCGTGCGCAGGCGGCGGCCGAGCAGGCCGTGCAGCAGTACGCCGAGTCGTCCGTGGTCGCCGTGAAGCCGTCCACCGGCGAGGTGCTCGCGGTCGCCAACCACCGGGCCGACGCCTTCAACGCCGCGTTCCTGGGCCGGCTCGCGCCCGGCTCCACCATGAAGATCATCAGCGCGGCCACTCTCATCGACAACGGGATCACAAAGGCCTCCGGCCCCGCGCCCTGCCCGAACGAGGCGGTGTGGCAGAGCCAGACCTTCCACAACCTGAAGAACATGGCGCCCAACGAGCAGGCGACCCTCTCGGAGAGCTTCGCCCGGTCCTGCAACACGGCGTTCGTGAAGTACGCGGACGAGGTCCAGGTGGACTCCCTGACGAGGGAGGCCGAGGAGCGCTTCGGGCTCGGCCGGGACAACTGGAAGGTCGGTATACCGTCCTTCGACGGCTCCGTCCCCGCCTCCGGCGGCCCGGACACGGCCGCCAACCTGATCGGGCAGGGCCAGGTGCAGATGAGCCCGCTGAACATGGCGTCGGTGACGGCGACCGCGATGACCGGTGTCTTCCGCCAGCCCGTCATCGTGTCCGCCAAGCTCGACGGCCGCCCGCTGGCCCAGGCCCGGGGCCTGTCGGCGGACACGGTCACCCAGCTGCGGCAGATGATGAACCGCACCGCCGTCAGCGGCACCGCGGCCCCGGCGATGTCCGGGCTCGGCGGCAGCATCGGCGCGAAGACCGGCTCCGCCGAGGTCGACGGCCAGGCCAAGTCCAACAGCTGGTTCGCCGGCTACCACAACGACATGGCGGCCGCCGCCATGACCCAGGAGGGCGGCCACGGCGGCGACGCGGCGGGCCCGATCGTGGCAGCGGTCCTGCGCACGGCGAGCTGACCGTTCCTGGCCGGTGAGCGGGAGCGAGCCCGCACACCGGCACGCCCCGAACGGTTTTGGACACACCGGCCGTCCTTCGCGACCGACCGCCGGGCCGGGCGGCCCCGGCGAGGACCCGCCCCGGCCGCGGGGCCGGTGTTCAGGTGCCGTTCCCGGAATGGGACGGAACCCGGTCCGCGGACGTGTTCCTGCGGGAGGCCCTAGGGTGGGGCCGTCATTGAGGAACGTGGGGGCAGTGGGGCGACGGGGGCCCCGGGGGATGGGCGGAGGACCGAAGGCAGTGGGTAAGAGAAGACGTGTCGACGAGCGGCGAAAGACGACTCCGGCCGTGGTCGGCGGGGTGATCGCCGTGGTCGTCGCCGGTGCCGGCATCGGCGTCTACACGCTGTACGGCGGTGGCGGCGCGGCGGCCGACGACCGGGCGCGGACGTCGGCCGGCTACAGCGAGGCGAAGAAGACCGGCCCGCTGTCGGCGGCCGAGGTACAGACCGCGACCAAGGCTTTCCTGACGGCCTGGCAGCAGGGCAAGCCCGCGGAGGCGGCCGCCGCGACCAACGACACCGCCGCGGCCACCACGCTGCTGACCGGCTGCACCAAGGACGCGGGTCTGAAGGACGTCACCCTGACCGCGGGCACCGCCACCGGCGCCAAGGTGCCGTTCTCCGTGAAGGCCACGGTGTCGTACAAGGGCCTGACCAAGCCGCTGGCGTACGACAGCACGCTGACCGTCGTCCGGGGCACCACGGACGGCGAACCGGTCGTCGACTGGCACGCCTCCGTCGTCCACCCCGAACTGAAGGACGGCGACACCATCGTCACCGGCGAGGCCGGCGCCCCGCCGGTCAAGGCCCTGGACCGGGACGGCGGCGAGATGACCACCGCCCAGTACCCGTCGCTGGGCCCGGTCCTGGACGGACTGCGCGAGAAGTACGGCACGACGTCGGGCGGCAGCGCGGGCGTGGAGCTGCGCGTGGTCCGCGGCAAGGAGTCGAAGAAGGCCGAGCTGTCCGACAAGACGCTCGTCGAGCTGAGCAAGGGCACGCCGGGCACGGTGAGGACGACGCTGAGCCCCTCCCTCCAGGCGGCGGCGGAGAAGGAGGTGGCGAAGACCGCGCGGGCCTCGGTGGTCGTGATGCGCCCGTCGACCGGCGAGATCCTCGCGGTGGCGAACACCAACCACAACTTCAACACCGCCTTCCAGGGTTCCCTCGCCCCCGGCTCCACGATGAAGATCATCACCTCGTCGCTGCTCTTCGAGAAGAACCTGGCCTCGGCGAACAAGCCGCACCCCTGCCCGAAGACCTTCACCTACGGCGGCTGGAAGTTCCAGAACGACAAGAAGTTCGAGATCAAGGGCGGCACGTTCAAGGCGAGCTTCGCCCGCTCCTGCAACACGGCCTTCATCAGCCAGGCGGGAAAGCTGAAGGACTCCGACCTGACCCAGCAGGCCCAGCAGGTCTTCGGCCTGGGGCGGGACAACTGGGCCATCGGCGTGCCGTCCTTCGACGGCGCGGTCCCGGTGCAGACGGCGGCCCCGATGGGCGCCTCGCTCATCGGGCAGGGCGGGGTCCGCATGAACCCGCTGAACATGGCGTCGGTGGCCTCGACGGTGAAGGCGGGCGTCTTCCACCAGCCGTACCTGGTCTCCCCGTCCGTCGACCACCGCACGCTGGCCACGGCCTCCCGGACGATGTCCGCGTCCGCCCTGTCCCAGCTGCGCGAGGTGATGCAGTACACCGCCGCGTACGGCACGGCCGCCGAGGCCATGGCAGGCCTCGGCCCGGACTACGGCGCGAAGACGGGCTCCGCCGAGGTCGACAACCAGGAGAAGGCCAACGGCTGGTTCACCGCCTACCGCGGCGACCTCGCGGCCGCGGGCGTCGTCCAGGCGGGCGGCCACGGCGGCGACACGGCCGGCCCGATAGTGGCGTCCCTGCTGAAGGCGGGAAGCTGAACCGCCGCAGGGCACAGGAGTCCACGGCCGCCAGGGCACAGGGGGCTGGCGGCCGCAGTGCACAGACCTGACGGCCGCCGGGCACCTCTCCGGCGGCCGGCGTCACCGGCGGACCCACGCCCCCGGCGGCGTCACGCGCGGCGTCACCGGTGGACGACGGGCTCCGGCGACGCCGTCGCCCGGTAGGTCCGCCGCAGGAACCTGGCCACCGTCTTCGTCTCGAGCTGCACCACCGAGACACCGCCCGCGGAGTGGAACTCGATCACGGCCTGCACCCGCCCGCAGGGCCACACCCGCACGTCGCCGCTGCCGGCCGGGGCGCTCAGCCCCTGTTCGAGCAGCGACCGGGGGAAGGTCCACTCGTGCGCGCCGGGCAGGTCGACCCGCACGGCGCGCGGATCCTGAAGGGGGTCGTAGTGCAGGACCACCGGGACGGCCCCGACGTCGTCGGGAACGTCGTCCGTGAGGATGTGGGCTCGTGCGTGCTGTTCGACTACCGACATCGGACGACCCCTTACGCTGTGTGACCTATGCGGGGGTTACGCATCCGCTTTCTCTCCAATGTCGCACATTTCCCGGATTCCGCTTCTTGAACATCCCGGAAACAGCGCACATCCACGACGACGTCGCTCTTGCAAGAGGTTCGCAACAAGCCTCTATCATCGAACGGTGCATGTGCCTGACGGATTCATCAACGCGCCCACCTCCCTAGCCACCGGCGTCGTCGCCGCCGGCGCCGTCGCCGTGAGCCTGCGCGGTGCCCGCCGGGAACTCGACGAACGGACCGCGCCGCTGGCCGGTCTCGTCGCGGCGTTCATCTTCGCCGTGCAGATGCTGAACTTCCCCGTCGCGGCCGGCACCAGCGGCCACCTCCTCGGCGGGGCACTGGCCGCGATACTCGTGGGCCCCTTCACCGGGGTCCTGTGCGTCAGCGTGGTCCTGCTCATGCAGGGCATCCTCTTCGCCGACGGCGGCCTGACCGCGCTCGGCGTCAACATCACCGACATGGCGATCGTCACCACGGTGGTCGCCTACGCCGTCTTCCGCGGACTGGTGAAGGTGCTGCCGCGGCGCCGTAGCTCGGTCACCGCGGCCTCCTTCGCCGCCGCGCTGATCTCCGTCCCGGCCGCCGCCGTCGCCTTCACGCTGATCTACGCGGTCGGCGGCACCACCGACGTGGCGATCGGCAAGGTCGCCACCGCCATGATCGGCGTGCACGTGCTCATCGGCATCGGCGAGGCCGCGATCACCGCGCTGACCGTCGGCGCCGTCATCGCCGTACGCCCCGACCTGGTGTACGGCGCGCGCGGCCTGGAGCAGCGCCTGAAGCTGCGGGTGAACGGCGAACTCGTCGACGCCCCCGCGGCCGAGGCGGCGCCCGTGCCCACCCCCTCCGGGTCCCACCGCAAGCTGTGGGCCACCGGCCTGGTCGCCTCCCTCGTCCTCGCCGGCTTCGTCAGCTTCTACGCCTCGGCCAGCCCCGACGGTCTGGAGAAGATCGCCCACGACCAGGGCATCGACAAGAAGGAGGAGCCGCACGCCGCCGCCGACTCCCCGCTCGCCGACTACGGCGTGAAGGACATCGCCGACGCCCGGCTGTCCGGTGGGCTCGCTGGTGTGATCGGTGTCGGCGCGACCGTCGTCGCGGGCAGCACGGTCTTCTGGGTGCTCCGCAAGCGGCGTACGGTCGCCGAGCCGTCCGCCCCCTCCTCCCAGGCCGCCTGACGTGGGGGCGGGCCACGCACATCGGCTGTACCGGCACGGGCACTCCGCCGTGCACGCGCTGCCCCCGCACACCAAGCTGGCCGCGACCTTCGCCTTCGTCGTGGTCGTGGTGTCGACCCCGCGGGAGGCGATGTGGGCGTTCGCCGTGTACGCCGTGCTGCTCGCCGGCGTCGCCTCCGCGGCCCGCGTGCCCGCCGGCTTCCTGCTCAAGCGGCTGCTGATCGAGGTCCCGTTCGTCGCGTTCGCGGTGCTCATGCCGTTCGTGGCCCAGGGCGAGCGGGTGGACGTCCTCGGGATGTCCCTGAGCGTGAACGGCCTGTGGGGCGCCTGGAACGTGCTCGCCAAGGGCACCCTCGGCGTCGCCGCGTCCGTACTGCTGGCGAGCACGACGGAACTGCGCGAGCTGCTGCTGGGCCTGCAACGCCTGAAACTGCCGCCGCTGCTGGTGCAGATCGCGTCCTTCATGATCCGCTACGGCGACGTCATCACCGACGAGATGCGGCGGATGCGGATCGCCCGCGAGTCACGCGGGTTCGAGGCGCGCGGGATCCGGCACTGGGGCGTGCTCGCCAAGTCCGCGGGCGCGCTGTTCATCCGCTCCTACGAGCGCGGGGAGCGCGTGCACCTGGCCATGGTGAGCCGGGGCTACGCCGGTTCCATGCCGGTCATCGACGAGGTGACCGCCTCCCGGGCGCAGTGGTCGTACGCCCTGACCCTCCCCTGTGCCGCGCTCGCCGTCTGTCTGCTGGGATGGGTGCTGTGACTGCTTCTCTGGAGGTCTCCGGCCTCGCCTTCGCCTACCCCGACGGCCACCAGGCCCTGTTCGGCGTCGACTTCAGCATCGGGCGCGGTGAACGGGTCGCCCTGCTCGGTCCCAACGGTGCCGGGAAGACCACCCTCGTGCTGCATCTGAACGGCATCCTGAGCGGGGGTGCCGGGACGGTGACGGTCGCCGGGCTGCCGGTCGGCACACGGCACATGGCCGAGATCCGGCAGAAGGTCGGCATCGTCTTCCAGGACCCGGACGACCAGTTGTTCATGCCGACCGTGCGGGAGGACGTGGCCTTCGGGCCGGCGGCGGCCGGGATGAAGGGGCCGGAGCTGGAGGCGCGGGTCGCCACGGCCCTGGAGCAGGTCGGCATGGGGGACTTCGCCGACCGCCCGCCGCACCACCTCTCCTTCGGACAGCGCCGCCGGGTCGCGGTGGCGACCGTCCTCGCCATGGAGCCGGAGATCCTGGTCCTGGACGAGCCCTCGTCCAACCTGGACCCCGCCTCACGCCGTGAACTCGCTGACATCCTGCGCTCGTTGGACGTGACGGTACTCATGGTCACCCACGACCTGCCGTACGCGCTGGAGTTGTGCCCGCGCTCGCTCGTCCTGAGCGACGGCGTGATCGCGGCGGACGGCCCGACCGGCGAGCTGCTCGCCGACGACGCGCTGATGCGTGCCCACCGCCTGGAGCTGCCCTTCGGCTTCGACCCGCGGTCCGTGACGATGGGCGCGTGACGCGTCGGGGCGAGCGGACGCGTGACGCGTCGGGACGGGCGGACGCGCGGGCAACGTCGATGTAACGATCGTGCCGACCTGACCACTCCCAGGAATCGCAGGCGGGGGCCGCCGGTTGCACCCACTGTCGCAGGCGAAGAGCGGAAGGAGTGGCGGACGTGGACGTGCACGGCACAGTGGCCGAGGGCTTCGAGCCGGTCAGGGAGGCGTTCGCGGCGAACTTCGCGCTGCGGGGCGAGCGGGGCGCGGCGGTGGCCGTGTACCGGGACGGGCACAGGGTCGTGGACCTGTGGGCGGGAACGCGGGACGTCAACGGCACCGTCGGCATCGACGGCATCGACGGCACTGCGGACTCGGCGCCCTGGGAGCGGGGCACCGCGCAGATCGTGCGCTCGGCGACCAAGGGCGTCGCCGCCGCGGTCCTCCTGCTGCTGCACCAGCGCGGGGAGCTGGACCTGGACGCTCCGGTGGGGGCCTACTGGCCCGAGTACAAGGCGGCGGGCAAGGAGCGGACCCGGGTCCGCGACCTGCTGGCCCATCGTGCGGGCGTCCCCGTCCTCGACCGGCCGCTGACACCGGAGCAGGCCGTCGACCCGGTGCTGGGCGCCGAGGCGGTCGCCGCGCAGGCGCCGGTCTGGGAGCCGGGCACGGACCACGGCTACCACGCGCAGACGTACGGCTGGCTGACCGGCGAGCTGGTGCGGCGGGTCACGGGCCAAACGATCGGCGAGTGGATCGCGCGCGAGGTGGCCGGCCCGGTGGGGGCCGACCTGTGGGTGGGGCTGCCGGCGGGCGAGGCCGGGCGGGTGGGCCGGGTGGGCCAGGTGGAGCCCCCGCGCTCCGCGACGGGCCTGCGCATCCGACCCAAGCGCTCCGTGGCCGAGGCGTACGCGGACCCTCAGTCGCTGACCCGGCGGGCGTTCGCGGTGATCACGCCGCTGCCCGACGAGAACGACCCCGCCTACCGCGCGGCGGTCCTGCCCGCGTCCAACGGCATCGCCACGGCCGACGGTCTGGCCCGCTTCTACGCGGCCCTGATCGGCGAAGTGGACGGCGGCACCCGCCTGTTCACCCCGCAGACCATGGAGCTGGCCCGCACGGGGCACTCCGCCGGGCCCGACCGCGTGCTGGTGGCGCCCACACGCTTCGGCCTCGGCCACATGCTGCACAGCCCCGCGTCCCCGCTGCTCGGCCCCGGCTCCTTCGGCCACCCCGGCCGCGGCGGCGCCCTGGCCTTCGCCGACCCGGACGCTGCCGTCTCCTTCGCCTACGTCACCAACGGCTTCCACCCCAATGTGACGGCGGACCCGAGGGCCCAGGCCCTGGTCCACGCGGTACGCACGTCCCTGGCCTAGGGCCTGGCGCGCAGCGCGTGCGGTGCCCGTGCGGGCGGGAGCTCAGACGTGGATGGGCTGCGACGTGCGGCCCGTCGCCTGGTCGATCTCGCCGTGCGCCTTGGTCAGCAGCTGCATGGCGAGTTCGTTCAGGGCCCTCGCGCCGGCGATCTCCTCACCGACCCGCGGCTGGTCGGAGTCGGTGTGGTGGCGGCTGGCCCTGCCGTGGGCCCGGACCTCGCTGCCGTCGGGCAAGCGGACCAGCGCCGCCGCCCTGGTGTGCTGCCCGTCCTCCTGGAACTCCAGCTCGACGTGCCATCCCACAGTGGTCTTCATCATGACGGTCACCTCCGGAACACCTGTTTCCAGGGTGCGCCCGGGGCGCCGCCCGCGCACCCAAGAAGCCGACGCCGACCAACCGGCCGACCGGCTAACCGGTGTGCAGCATCAGCCCGATGCCGACGACCAGCAGCCCGGCGGCCGCGAAGCGCGGAGCCCCGAAGCGCTCCTTGAAGAACACGGCGCCGATCGCGGCGCCCACGATGATCGACGACTCCCGCAGCGCGGCGATCGGCGCGAGCTCCGCCTTCGTCTGCGCCCACAGCACCAGCGCGTACGCCGCCACGGACAGCGCCGACCCGAGCAGCCCCACCGCCGCGTACGGCCGCAGCGCACCGACCGTGCGCCCGCGCCAGTGCCACACCGCGTACGCCGGGATCACCACGCCCTGGATCGCCATCAGCCAGGCGATGTAACCGAGGGACGAGCCGGAGGCCCGTACCCCGAGCCCGTCGACGACCGTGTACGCCGCGATGGCCAGTCCGGTCGCCAGGGCGGCGCCGATCGCCGCCCAGTCGGGCCGGCGTCCGCGCAGGCCCCACAGGGCGACACCGGTCAGTCCGGCGCAGGACACGGCGATGCCCGCGGCCGCCCAGCCGTCGGGCACCTCGTGCGCGAAGACGGCGGCGAGCACGGTGACGACCAGCGGGGCGGTGCCGCGCGCGATCGGGTAGGCCTGCCCGAAGTCGCCGAGCCGGAAGGACGTCATCAGCAGGGCGTAGTACACGACGTGGATCGCGGCCGAGAAGAGCAGGTACGGCCACGCTCCGTGGGCCGGGAACGCGGCGAACGGCGCCATGGCGAGACCGATCAGCAGGCCGCCGCCCGCGATCAGCGTGAACCCGGTCAGTTTGTCGGTGATCCGGTGGGCGATCGCGTTCCAGCTGGCGTGGGTGACCGCGGCGAGCAGGACGGCCGCGGTGACCGCCGGCGTCACGAGGTGCGCTCGCGCACGTCCACGAGGGTGCCCCCGGCCTGAGCGACCAGCGCCGCGGGTGCCATCGGGAAGACGGAGTACGGGGTTCCGGCCGCCGCCCAGATCACGTCGTGGTCGAGCAGCGAGCGGTCGGCGAGCACGCGCGTCTTCGTCCGGTGCCCGAAGGGGGGCACGCCGCCGATGGCGTACCCGGTCGCCTCCCGTACGACGTCCGCCTTGGCCCGCGTGACCTTCTCGGCGCCGAGTTCCTCCCGGACCCGCTCGACGTCCACCCGCGAGGCACCGTCCATGAGCACCAGCACCGGCTCTCCTCCCCCAAGCTCTCGGCTGCTCCCCCACTCTCGGCTTCGCTCGAGCGGGGGGACCCCCATGAGCAGGGGGGACCCCCAGGCCGCGAAAATGAGCGACTTGCAGATCTGGCTCAGCTCGCAGCCGATGGCCGCCGCGGCCTCGGCGGCCGTCCTGGTCGCCTCGGGGAACCGGCGGACCTCGGGGATCAGCTCGTCGAGCCCCAGCTCGCGCAGGGCTTCGGCGAAACGGGGGTGGGCTCCTGACTCGGATGTCGTCGTCATGAACGGCAGGCTAGCTGCCGGTTACACACGTCACGAAGGATTTCCCACCTCGTGGACGGGGCGGCCAAGACGACCGAGGCCGGTGAGGGTGCGCCGTCCCCACGGCACCCTCACCGGCCGGTCCTCTCACCGGAGCCGGGGGCTCACGCCCGTACCAGCGCCCGGTCGCCGTCCGGGTCGGCGTGCTCCGGCCGCCGCTCGGTGCGCAGGCCCTCGCCCTCCACGTCCACGTTGGGCAGGGCACGGTCCAGCCACCTCGGCAGCCACCAGGCCCTGCGGCCCAGCAGGGCCAGCACCGCCGGCACGATCGCCATGCGCACGATGAACGCGTCGAAGAACACCGCGATCGCCAGACCGAAGCCGATCATCTTGACCATCGACTCGCTGGAGCCGATGAAGCCGGAGAAGACGGCGATCATGATGACCGCGGCGGCCGTCACCACCCGCGCGCCGTGCCGGAACCCGGTCACCACGGCCTGGCCCGGCTTCTCGCCGTGGACGTACGCCTCACGCATCCGGGTGACGAGGAACACCTCGTAGTCCATCGCGAGGCCGAAGACGACGCCCACCATGAAGATCGGCATCATCGACATCACCGGGCCGGTCTCCTCCACGTGCATCAGGCCCGACAGCCAGCCCCACTGGAAGACCGCGACCACCGCGCCGAGCGCCGCCAGCACCGACAGCAGGAAGCCGAGCGCCGCCTTGAGCGGGACCAGGACCGAGCGGAAGACCACGATCAGCAGCAGGAAGGCCAGGCCGACCACCAGCGCCAGATACGGCAGCAGCGCGTCGTTGAGCTTCTGCGAGACGTCGATGTTCATCGCCGTGGAGCCGGTGACCAGGACCTTCGCGTCGGTCTTCGCCTCGATGTCGCCGCCCGCGCCGCGGATGGCGTGCACCAGGTCCTCGGTGGCGGTGGAGGACGGCTTGGAGTCCGGGACGACGGTCACGGTCGCGGTGTCGCCGGCCTCGTTGGGCCGCGCGTCCGTCACCGTCACGACGTCCTTGAGGCCCTTGATCTCGTCGGTGACCTTGGTGAAGGACGCCTCGGGGTCGGCGCTGTCCTTGGCGTCGACCACGACCATCAGCGGGCCGTTGAAGCCGGGCCCGAAGCCCTCCGAGAGCAGGTCGTAGGCGCGGCGCTGGGTGGTGGAGACGGGCTGGGAGCCGTCGTCCGGCAGGCCCAGTTCGAGGGAGGCGGCCGGGATCGCGGCGGCGCCCAGGCCGAGCACGCCGAGCAGCAGCACGGCGACCGGGCGGCGGACGACGAAGCTCGCCCAGCGGGTGCCCGTGTTGGGGCGGTCCGGCTGCCGCGCGGGGCGCCCGCGGCGGAGCAGTCCGCTCGCCGCGCCGGCCGGCTTGACCTTGCGGCCCGCGTAACCCAGCAGCGCCGGGATCATCGTCAGCGCGATGAGGACGGCGACGACGACCGTGCCGGCCGCCGCCAGGCCCATCTTCGTCAGCATCGGGATGTTGACCACGGACAGGCCCACGAGGGCGATCACGACCGTGAGCCCGGCGAAGACCACCGCGGAGCCCGCCGTGCCGACGGCCCGTCCGGCCGCCTCCTCGCGTTCGCGGCCCTCGGCGAGTTCGGCGCGGTAGCGGGAGACGATGAACAGGGCGTAGTCGATGCCGACCGCGAGGCCGATCATCGTGGCCAGGATGGAGGTGGTGGAGCCCAGGTCCAGGGTGTGGGCGAGGGCGGTGATCGTCGAGACGCCGATGCCGACGCCGATGAGCGCGGTCAGCAGCGGCAGTCCGGCCGCGAGGAGCGAGCCGAAGGTGATGACGAGGACGACGGCCGCGATCGCGATGCCGATGACCTCGCTCGCGCCGGTCTGCGGCGCGGTCTGGAGGGCGTCACCGCCGATCTCCACGGTCAGCCCGGCGTCCCGCGCGTGCCGCGCGGCCTCGTTCAGGGCGGTGCGGGAGGAGTCCTCCAGTTCCATGCCGGAGACCTTGTACCGCACCGACGCGTAGGCGGTCGTGCCGTCCTGGCTGACGGCTCGCGTGGTGTAGGGGTCGTCCACGGAGGCGACCCCGGAGCCGCGGGACAGGTTCTCGACGGTCTTCTCGACGGTCACCTTGTTCCGGGCGTCCGTCATCTTCTCGCCGCTCGGCGCCTTGAACACCACGCGGGCGGTGGCCCCGTCGGCGCTCGCTCCGGGGAAGCGCTGTTCCAGCAGGTCGAAGGCCTTCTGCGCCTCGGTGCCCGGGATGGAGAAGGAGGTGTTGCCGGCGGCAGGCGCAAAGGCGGCGCCGACGCCGGCGAGGGTCAGCAGCGCCACCCAGATCAGGGCTACGAAGTGCCGTCGCCTGAAGGCGAGACGGCCGAGTCTGTAGAGGAACGTGGCCACGTTGACGTACTCCCGGTCAGGTCGTGGGGGTGAAGGTGGGCAGGGGTGATCAGCCCGACGACGTGAGCGGATACGTCAGAGGGTGGGCTTGCTGGGGAGAGGTGTCAGGAGGTGGATACGCCGAGGGCGGGGAGGACGACGGCGTCGATGTACGAGTGGAGGAAGGCCTGGGTCGGCGGCCGGCCCTCGATGAGCGCGCGGACGGCGAACCCGCCGACCAGCATGTGCACCACGAAGTCCAGCGCCGGGCAGTCCGCCCGGATCTCGCCCCGGTCGACGGCGCGTTGCAGCAGACCGCGGAACTCGGCCATCTCCGGTTCGACGAGCTGTTCCCGGAAGGCCTGTCTGAGGTCCGGGTTGGTGTGCATCGCCATGGCCAGGGCCCGCATCAGCGCGGAGTTCTGCTCCATGGCGCAGTCGTCCTCGCGGGTGACGAGGGCGTGCAGGTCGGTGCGGAGCGTCCCGGTGTCGATCCCGTCGGGCCGCACCGGCTTGCCGTGCCGCATGGCCCCCACGACCAGCTCCGCCTTGCCGCCCCACTGGCGGTAGAGGGTGGCCTTGCTGGACCGGGTGCGGGCGGCGACGGCGTCCATGGTGAGGGAGTCGTAGCCGACCTCGCGCAGCAGGTCGAGCACGGCGGTGTACAGCTCCGCCTCGCGCTCGGGCGTGATACGGCTGCGGCGCCCGGTCGCGACCTCGCCCATCTCTGCCGCCTTCCCACATGGAACGACACCGTTTCGTACACGAGGACTCTAACGCAGACGCCGAACGAAACGAAACCGTTTCGTACGTGTCCCGCGTCACGACTGTCGGTTCCGCATAAGTTGCTCCGGTCCATACCCGGGCAAAGCATGGGAAGGTGACCTATCTGCGCCTGCCGCACCTCAGCGGCGACCTGCTGTGCTTCGTGGCCGAGGACGACCTCTGGCTGGCACCGCTCGACGGAGCGGCCCGTGCCTGGCGCCTCACGGTGGACCGCACCAAGGTCGGCCCGCCCCGCTTCTCGCCCGACGGTCGGCACATCGCGTACACGAGCTGGCGCAGTCTGGTGCCCGAGATCCACCTGGTCGCGGTGGACGGCGGACCGGCCCGTCAGTTGACCTACTGGGGCAGCACCGACACCCGGGTGTGCGGGTGGGCGCCCCCCGACGAGCACGGCCGCACCGACATCCTCGCCGTCGCCTCCCACGGCGAGCCGTTCTCCTACTTCACCTGGGCCTACAAGGTCGGCACCGACGGCTCCCCCGGCCGCAAGCTGCCCTGGGGACCGGTCTCCGACCTCCAGGTCGCCGACGTGGAAGGCGGCCATAAGACCCTGCTGCTCACCGGGACGCCGCCGCACGAGCCGGCCTCCTGGAAGCGGTACCGGGGCGGTGCGACGGGCCGGCTGTGGTTGCACGGGCAGCGGCTGCTCCCCGGCATCGGCGGGCACCTGGCCAGCCCGATGTTCGTCGGCGACCGGATCGCCTTCCTCTCCGACCACGAGGGCGTGGGCAACCTCTACTCGTGCGCCCCCGACGGCTCCGACCTGCGCCGGCACACCGACCACGACGCCTTCTACGCCCGGCACGCCTCCAGCGACGGGACCCGGGTGGTGTACCAGTGCGCGGGCGACCTGTGGCTCGTGGACGACCTGTCCGCGGACTCGGTCCCGCACCGGCTCGAGGTGCGGCCGAGCGGACCGCGGGCGGGCCGCCGCCGCTACCAGGTGCCGGCCGCCCAGCACGTCGACGGCATCTCCGTCGACGAGACGGGCCGGGCCAGCGCGGTCGTCGTACGCGGCTCCCTGCACTGGCTGACCCACCGCGACGGCCCCGCCCGCACCCTCATCGACACGCCGGGGGTGCGCATCCGGCTGCCGGAGATGCTCGGCGAGACCGGCCAGGTCGCCTACGTCACCGACGCGGACGGCGACGACGCCGTCGAGATCACCCACCTCCCCCGGGCCAGCGGCGCCCGCCCGCCCCGTCGGCTCGCCTCCGGCCGCCTCGGCCGCGTCCTGGAGATGGCCTCCGACCCCGCCGGCGAACGCCTGGCCCTCGCCTCCCACGACGGCCGCCTGCTGCTGCTCGACGTGAGCGACGTGACCGAGGAGGCGACGGAGGCGGCCGCAGTCGCGAGCGCGGGCACGGCCGCGGGCACGGACGCGGGCGCCTCGCCGAACGGGGAGCCCACCGCGCCCCGTACGCCGGACGGTTCCGCCGCCACGGACGCGCCGGACGGTGCGGCCGGAACCACTGCCGCCGGAGCCAGTACGGCCGGAACCGATGCGACGGACGCTTCCGCCGGCCGTCTCACCGAGTTGGTGCGATCCGTGAACGGGCCCGTGCGCGATCTGGCGTTCTCGCCCGACGGGGCGTGGCTGACCTGGTCGCATCCCGGGGTCGGGCGTTCGCTGCGGCAGATCAGGCTGGCGCGGATCCAGGACCGGCTGATCGTCGACGTCACCAACGGCCGCTTCGAGGACGAGAACCCGGTGTTCACCCGGGACGGCCGGTATCTGGCCTTCCTGTCCTGGCGCGGCTTCGACCCGGTGTACGACGTGCACACCGGCGACCTGTCCTTCCCGCTCGGCTGCAAGCCCTACCTCGTTCCGCTGTCCTCCGCGACCCCGTCCCCCTTCGCGCTGAACCCCGAGGGACGGCCGGCGGCCGGCGGCCTGGACCCCGCCGAGGACGAGGAGACCGGCGAGTCCGGCGCGGTGACCGTGGAGGTCGAGGGCCTGGCGAACCGGGTCACCCCGTTCCCGGTCATCGCCTCCAAGTACTCGGCACTGCGCCCGGTCGCCGGCGGCGGCCTGGTCTGGCTGCGCTGGCCGATCTCCGGCGCCCTGGGCGAGACGTTCGTCAACCCTGACGACACCACGGGCCGGCCGACACTGGAGCACTTCAACATCAGCAAGGCCAAGAAGTACGAACTCGTCGGCCATCTCGACTGGTTCGCGGTGAGCGGCGACGGCACCCGGCTGGTCGTCGTCGACGAGGGCGACCTGCGCGCGGTGCCGTCCACGGAGATCGGCGACAGCGACACGACGACGTGGATCGACCTGCGCCGGATCCTGCACGTGGTCGACCCGGCCGCGGAGTGGCGCCAGGCGTACGCGGAGGCGGGCCGGCTGATCCGCGCCTACTTCTGGGAACCGGACATGTGCGGCATCGACTGGGACGCGGTGCTCGCGCAGTACCGCCCGCTGGTCGAACGCGTCGCGTCGCCGGACGAGTTCGCCGACCTGTTGCGCGAGGTCCTGGGCGAGCTGGGCACCTCCCACGCCTACGTCTCCCCCGCCCGCCGCAACGAGGGCCCCGCGCACTACCAGCGCCTTCAGGGCCTCCTCGGCGCCAACCTGACGTACCACGAAGGCCGTTGGATCGTCCGGCGGATCCTGCCCGGCGACTCCTCCGACTCCAAGGCCCGCTCCCCGCTGGCCGGCGCGGGCATCCGCGAGGGCGCGGTCCTCACCCATGTCGACGGGCGCCCGGTGGATCCGGTGACGGGCCCCGCTCCGCTGCTCGCGGGGACGGGCGGCACGACGGTGGAGCTGACCTTCTCCCCCGCGGAGGGCCAGGGACCAGCGCGCCGGGTCGCCGTCGTGCCGCTGATCGACGAACGGCCGCTGCGCTACCAGGACTGGGTGGCCAAACGCCGAGCCGTGGTACGGGAGTTGAGCGGCGGCCGGTGCGGCTACCTGCACATCCCCGACATGGGCGGCTCCGGCTGGGCGCAGTTCAACCGGGACCTGCGCATGGAGGTGTCCCGGCCCGCGCTGATCGTCGACGTCCGCGGCAACGCGGGCGGCCACATCAGCGAGTTGGTCATCGAGAAGCTGACCCGCACCATCCTCGGCTGGGACCTGACCCGCAACGCCCAGCCGGTGTCGTACACCTCCGACGCGCCCCGCGGACCCGTCGTGGCCCTCGCCGACGAGGCGACCTCGTCCGACGGCGACATGATCACGGCCGCCTTCAAGCTGCTCAAGCTGGGTCCCGTGGTCGGCCAGCGCACCTGGGGCGGGGTGGTCGGCATGACCGGCCGGCACCGCCTCGGCGACGGCACGGTGATCACGGTGCCGATGAACGCGGCCTGGTTCGACGCCTACGGCTGGTCGGTCGAGAACCACGGTGTCACCCCCGACGTGGAGAGCCTGCGCACCCCCCTGGACTGGGCCGAGGGCCGCCATGTCGAGATGGACGACGCGATCGAACTGGCCCTGGAACTCCTGGACGCCAAAGGGGCGGCGACCCCGCCGGACTACCGTGACGTCCCCGACCGTTCGCGCCCGAAGCTCCCTCCACGCCGCTGAACGAAGGGACTTGGAGCGACAGGACTTGCAGCGACGGGACTCGCCCCCTCACCACACGGACGTGGGGGGGCCCCGGGACCCCGGGCCACCCCCCCCCCCCCCCCCCAAACCCAACCCCACCACCCCC